>JBNGDZ010000188.1:1012-8477 GCA_049975765.1 Armatimonadota bacterium | reverse complement strand
GTGTGTGGCGCCAGGGAGGGGGGTGGGCCGAGCGAAGCTCGGCTCGGGGGGAGGCGCCGGAAAGGACTGACACTCCATGACCTTCGACCTGCTGATACGCCAGGGCACGGTCGTGGACGGCACCGGCACGGATGCCTATGTGGCGGATGTGGGCATCGTCGGCGATCGCATCCACGCCATCGGCGACCTGTCGGCGGCTGAGGCCCGCGACGCCATCGACGCAACGGGCCTCATCGTCGCGCCGGGGTTCGTGGATGTACACAACCACGCGTGCAGCGAGATGGAGGGCGGCATCCTGGACCTCCCGGACGTGGAGAACCAGGTGCGCCAGGGCGTGAC
Organism: Armatimonadota bacterium; assembly: GCA_049975765.1. Classification (GTDB taxonomy): domain Bacteria; phylum Armatimonadota; class Zipacnadia; order Zipacnadales; family UBA5352; genus JAYENL01. Next base: position 8,138 of record JBNGDZ010000188.1, on the reverse strand, counting down.
AACGCTCATCGCCGGCAACTGCGGCGGCTCTCCGTGGCCGATCGGCGAGCACCTCGACGCCGTGGCCGAGCTGCCGACCCGCCAGAACTACGGGCTGCTGGTGGGGATGAACACGCTGCGCGCGGAGGTGGAGGTGGGGGCGCAGCCCGCCACCGACAGGCAGATCGCCACGATGCAGGACCTCGCCACGCAGGCCATGGACGATGGGGCCTTCGGCATGTCCACGGGCTACTTCCCTGACTTCGTGAGCACCGAGGAGATCATCCAGGTCGCGCGGCCCATCGCCCAAGCAGGCGGCGTCTACGCCACGCATATGCGCTCGGAGGCAGCGGGGCTGCTGGACAGCGTCCAGGAGACCATCCGCATCGGCGAGGAATCCGGCTGCCCGGTGCAGATCTCACACATCAAGTGCTGGGGCAGGAAGGCCTGGGACTGGGCCGAGGACGTCCTGACGCTGATCGAGGAGGCGCGGGAGCGGGGCCTGGACATCACCGCCGACCGCTACCCCTACGTGGCATCCTTCAGCGGGGTGGCGAACATCGTGTCGGCGGAGCTTCGCATCGAGGCCGCCGGGCGGGATGGCATGGAGCACCTGCGCGATGAGGACCTGATCGACCGCGTGCGGGAGGGGGCCGAGGAGTTCATCGAGGAGGTCGGGGGGCCCCAGAACATCGTCTTCGCGCCGCTGGAGCCTATGCCGGAGATCGACGGCAAGACGCTCGAGCAGGTCGCCGAGGAGCGCGGGGAGGAGCCGTGGCGGACGGGGATGGAGCTGACGATCCACGGGAAGGTCTCCTGCATCTTCTTCGTGATGCGGGAGGAGAACGTGCGGACCTTCATGCGGCACCCGGCGGTCTTCGCCGCCTCGGACGGGCACCTGCGCGTGCTGGGCAAGGGCGTCTCACACCCGCGCAACTACGGGACCTTTCCGCGGTGGATCGGGCACTACGCGCGCGATGAGGGGCTGTTCACCGTGGAGGAGGTGGTGCGCAAGTGCACCTCGATGCCGGCGGGCAAGTTCGGCCTGCACGAGCGCGGGACGCTGGCGGCGCGGAAGATCGCGGACATCACCGTCTTCGACTGGGACGCGATCACCGACACCGCCACCTTCGAGGACCCGCACCACTACCCGGAGGGCATCCCCCACGTGATCGTGGCCGGGACGCCGGCGGTTCGGGATGGCGACGTGACCGAGGACGCGCCCGGGCGCACGCTGCGGCTGCAGCGATGATGCGAAGTCGGCTCCAGAAGAGTCGCGGAACGACGGTGTTGGGCCGGGCTCGCGCCTTCGGCGCTCGCGCGGCCCCTGCGACGGCATCGGCAACCAGCCGCAGGCCGGAGGCGACAGGTCGCCAGCCACCTGGGGGCGTTGCCATGCAATGGGGAGGGCGTCTTCCACAGCAGTCTGCACACCAGTTCCACTCTTCCATCAACAGGGCAATCCACATCGCGGGCGGTTCTCCACGGGGTTTTCCCAAGCGCTGAGCGGCCTGTACGGTCAAGGCATGCGGCATAGAGCGCAATTCTCGGCATCTCAGGACGCGAGCGAGCAAGCGAGACCGGCGGCGCTCGGCGAGTTGTGCACAGCCGGTTGTGGACGATCGCCTGAGTGCTGTAATGGGGTCGGGGTGTTCATCCGGTCTTCCACGTGGCGTCCACGGTGTTTCAAGGTGTCATCAACAGCGGATCGGAGGTCAGGTCACATACTGTCGCGACCCGCTTCCAGCGGCGATCAAGGCCCCATCCAGCGCTTATCAACCGGTTACCGGACGCCTTTCCACCGGCGAGTGCGCATCTGATTCACGGGGACGTGAGCCGGTTATGCACCGCGTATGCACGGCTTTCGCACATGCCCCGGGGCAGTCTCGACGGAGGTACGACGGCGGGGCCGGGAGGCGCTCCCGACCCCGCCGGTGGCTGGACGAGCGCGTTCGGCTGAGCTTTGCGGACTACATAGGCGTGAAGTCCACGTCCGCGTTGATCTTGGCGACGGTCTCCGCCACGAGCTTGGCGGCGTTGTCGAGGTCAGCGAGCGAGATGACCTCCACCGGCGTGTGCATGTAGCGGTTGGGGATGCTGACCAGGCCGGTGGCGACGCCCGCACGGGTGAGCTGCATGATGTTGGCGTCGGTGCCCGTGCCGCGGGGCGCGGCCTCGACGACGTAGGGGATGCTCTTCTCGTCCGCGGTCTCCTGCAGCATCTCGCCCATGACGGGGTTGATGTTGGGCCCGCGCACGATGACGGGGCCTGCGCCGAGCTTGATGTCGCCCTGGCGGGTCTTCTCGCAGCCGGGGTAGTCGGAGGCGTGGGTGACATCGACGGCGATCCCGGCTGTAGGGTCGATGCCGTAACAGCTTGTGCGCGCCCCGCGCAGCCCCACCTCCTCCTGCACGGTCGAGACCGCGTGGAGGCCGCAGTCGATATCCCGCTTTGCCAGCAGCCGCAGCGCCTCCATCACCACGAAGGTCCCCGTCTTATCATCGAAGCCGGCGGCCACGCACAGGTCGCGGTCAAGCTCCTGGAAGTCCGCCTGGAAGGTGATGGGATCGGCGATGGAGACGAGCTTCTCCGCGGCCTCCCTGTCCTCGGCGCCGATGTCGATGAACATCTTCTCGATCTCCAGCTTGGGCTTGGTGCGCTCCTCGCCCGTGATCAGGTGGATGGGCTTCCGACCGATGACGCCCAGTACCGGGCCGTCCGCGCTGTGGATGGTGACCCGAGAGCCCACGACGACGGGCGGATCGGCGCCGCCGATGGCCGCGAAGTAGATGTAGCCCTCGTCATTGATGTGGCGCACGATAAAGCCGATCTGGTCGCAGTGGCCGGCGAGCATCACGCGCAGCGGGTGGTCGGGGTTCTTGACGCAGATGACATTGCCGTGCACGTCGGTGCGCACCTCGTCGGCGTACTCGGCCATTCGGCTGCGCACCACGCGCTGGGCGGGCTGCTCGAAGCCCGAGGGCGACGGCGCGGCGATAAGGTCCTTGAGGAACTGCAGAGACTCCTTGCGCATTGATCTGGCTCCCTTCGGGAGGATGCGGGCTGTCGGCTAGTGGCCATCAGCGAACGGGCAGCATCATTAGGGCCGCGAGCGAGTGGTCGCGGTATCCCGCGGTGTCTTCCCTGCGATTGGCCTGCCGTCCTGCCCCGCACATGAAAGACGCCCCTCCACGGGAGTTGGGAGGGGCGTTGAGTGGCCTGCCTGTGGCGGCCGCTATGGCGTGAGAGTCAGGAGCTTGCGGGTGATCTCCGGATGGTGGTAGATGAACTCCAGCTCCTCCGTGGTGAGGGGGGACTGGTTCTCGAGGTTGGCGTACTGCACCAGGTGCAGGATCTCCTGGGCGTGCTCCCGGTCGCGGAAGGCCAGGTCCATGTGGGAGTAGACGTACTCCAGGCCGGAGGTGCCGCCGTGGAGGCCGGTGAGGATCTCGCGGCCGGTCTTGGTCAGCTCATCGTGGCCGCGGCCCAGGTCCTCGAAGGCGTAGAGCTCGTAGTTGTGGCGGTCCTTGAGCGCGCCGTCGGCGTGGATTCCGGACTCGTGGGCGAAGGCGTTGGCGCCGACCCCCACCTGGTTGATGGGGATGGGCAGCCCGAAGGCGTTGGCGACGTATTGGGCGAGCCGGTAGGCCTTGGTGGTGTCGATGCGCTCATCGAGGTAGCCCTTCTCCGACAGCCCCGAGGAGTGCTTGAGGGCCAGTATGCAGCCCACCAGGTCGGCGTTGCCTGCCCGCTCGCCGACGCCGTTGACGGTGGTGTTGATGTAGGCGTCCTGGCCCTCGTCGCAGGTGGCAACGGCCCCGGCCACGGAGTTTGCCACCGCCAGCCCCAGGTCGTTGTGGCAGTGCGTCTCCAGAGGCATCTGCACCTCGCGGGCGATCTCGGCCATGCGCTCGGCGATGGTAAAGGGGTCATCGTAGCCGAGGGTGTCGCAGTAGCGCAGGATATCGGCGCCGGCCTCCTTGCCCGCATGGCCGAAGTCCTTGAGGAACTCCATGTCGGTGCGGGAGGCATCCTCGGCGTTGATGCCGACGGAGGTGCAGCCGCCCTCCAGGGCGGTATGCACGGCGTCGGTCATCATGTTGATGATGTCCTCCTGGCTGAACTTGCCCCGGAACTTCCACTCCAGCATCTGCTGGGATGTGGAGATGGACAGGTTCAGGTGCGTCAGCTCCGTATGCGCGAGCGCCTGCTCCACATCGCCTGCGACGGCCCGGGACCAGCCCTCCAGCCTCAGGTCTTCGATGACCGGCTCTCCGTCGTTGCTCTCCAGCCGGGTCAGCTCGACATTGCAGTTGAGGTAGTTCCACTCGTGGGGGTTGAGGGGGAAGCCCAGCTCCGAGCCGAAGATGCCCATGTCGTCGAGTAGAATGTTGAGGATCGTCTTCTGCAGCTTCGACAGCACGATCCGCGCGGTCTGCTCACCGTCGCGGTTGGTCACATCGACAATCCGGATCTCTGGCACGGTACACAGCTCCTTCGTGGGTGCCATACCTATAGGCGTCCCGGGCGCGCACGCCCACCCGGGACGCTCATCACAGTGCCGGTTGCGACTGCAACGTGGGGTTCGATGTCCGAAGGCGAATGCCTCGGCGGGTGCTCCTGAACGGGGGTATTGTAACCGATAGGCCGGGGCATTTCAAGGTGCGCTGCGCGGGTGCGTGAGCGTAGTGGGGTGGGTGGCTGCGGGCCACGGAGGCGCGCGCCGGGATCAGGCCCGGCAGTGGTGCTCCGCTCCTGGTCAGCAGGGGAGGGGTGAGTGGCGCTGCGCGCCACAGGCCGGCGAGGGCGCCAGCCTCCCGGAATGCGGTGAGCCGACCGTCAAGGCAGGAAAGGTGGCGCGAGGCCCCGAAGTGAGGCACAGCAATCACCCCGTCGGCCGTCATGGCCGACTTCAAGGGAGATACCCGATGCGGCTGAGAGCCTCCCTGATCGTAGTTGCGATGTCGCATGCGCTGGCGGCGGGCGCCATGACGTCGCCGCACTTCGACCCGGAGACGATGATGCGCACCGACCAGATCCGGCGGGGCATGACCGGCTACGGGCTGAGCGTGTTCTCGGGCACGGAGATCACGCGCTTCGACGTCGAGGTGCTGGGCGTGCTGGAGAAGGCGGTAGTGGGGGAGGACATGATCCTGATCCGTGTGACCTCCGGGCCCATCATCGAGCGCGAGTCCGGGATCATCGGGGGCATGAGCGGCACGCCGATCTACGTTGACGGCAAGCTCATCGGGGCCATCGCCTACGGGTGGAGCTTTCTGCGCGAGCCCATCGGCGGCGTCACGCCCATCGAGGCCATGCTGGACTCGTATGTCCCCGGCGAGCAGGCGGCGCTGCCGGTCGAGCATCCGGCGCGGGGCGCGCGACTGCGCGGCCGGTGGGTGGAGCGCGCGGTGGTGGACGCCCAGGCGCGGGGATTCGTTGATGAGCGGACCATCGCCATGCGGCCGGTGAGCCCCATCGTGAGCGTGGCGGGATTGGGGGAGGCATCGATGGGGCGGCTGGGGGAGCTGCTCGAGCCGCATGGGCTGGAGGCGATACCGGGGCCCGGTCGCCTGGGAGAGACCGTGCCGGTGGAGCTTGAGCCCGGCGCGGCGGTCGGCGTGAAGCTTATGGACGGTGACTTCGATGTCAGCGGCATCGGGACGGTCACGTGGCGCAAGGGCGACACGATCCTGGCCTTCGGGCACCCCATGATGCAGATGGGCGCGGTGGAGATCCCCATCAGCACGGCGTGGGTGCATGATGTGCTGCCGAGCGTGGCCCAGTCGAACAAGATGAGCTCGCCGATGGACATCGTCGGCTCGATGACGCAGGACGGGGCGTGGTCCATCGGTGCGCGCGTCGGCGAGGAGGCGCCGATGGTGCCGGCGCGCTTCACGGTGGTGGACGAGGAGCGGGACCTTACACGGAGCTATCAGGTGCAGGTGGCCAAGCAGGAGATGCTCACCTCCGAGCTGGTGCTGGTGGCGATGATGGGCTCGATGGAGGCCACGTACAATCCCGGCAGCGATGGCACCGCCAGGCTGCAGTTCGAGGTGCGCGGCGACGGGGGTGCGGTGATCAGTCGCCGGGACGTCATCTGGCACCCCGGCTTCGTGCTGCCCGTGGCGATGTGGCTGGATGAGGCGCTACTGCTGCTGACTGAGAATCGCTTCGACCCCCAGCAGGTGGCGTCGGTGCAGGCGCGCGTGAGTCTCTCGGATGAGGAGAAGCTGGCGACCGTGGAGCGGGTGTACACCGACCAGGAGGTGGCACGGGCGGGGGAGACGCTGACGGTGCACGTGGTGATGCGGCCTGAGGGGGGCGAGGAGTTCGAGGAGGTGGTGAGCTTCGACCTGCCGGACGACCTGCCCAAGGGCCAGCTCCAGGTGGGGGCGGCGGCGGGCAGCGAGGAGTTCAGCCTGAAGGCCTTCCTGCGGCTGATGCTCCCGCAGATCGACAGCCTGGCGGACATCGCGGAGCTGATCGAGACGATGAAGCGCGCGGATCAGCTCTACGTGGCGGCGGCGCTGCCGAACCTGAGCCTGTCGGTGGATGGAACGGAGCTGCCGCGGCTGCCCCTGAACGCCATGAAGCTGCTGGCCGAGGACGACCGCAGCGATGTGCAGGCCGGGTATACGGAGCTGAGCGAGACCATCGACACCGGCCATTGTCTGTTCGGCTACCAGATCGCCCGGCTGCCCACCGAGAACCGGCTGGGAGAGCGGGGCAAGGTCCGCAAGAGGCCCGGCGAGGAGACCGAGCAGATGGCGCTGACGCCGGGGATGGAGCGGATGGCGCACACGTGGTGGGCGAGGGATGCGCTGAGGGCCGGCGCGCGGACTTTACAGGACGCACCGCCCCCGCCCCCGGACGAGGGGGTGCCCGGTGAGGAGCCGCCCCTGCCCGACGATCTGCAGGAGAAGCTGGACGAGATCAGGGCGGAGGCGGAGGAGGCCGAAGAGGAGGAAGAGGAGGAAGAGGAGGTCGGCGAGCACCCCGAACCGGACGGCGAGGCGCTGGCCAGGAGTCTGAGCAGCTTCTCGCACACCGAGGCCGAGGACTTCGAGAAGGGCGAGGCGGAGGGCACCATGGTGCGCAGCGACGGGGCGGAAGCGGACTTTTATCAACAGGAAGGACTATCAT
>JBNGDZ010000188.1:0-1002 GCA_049975765.1 Armatimonadota bacterium | reverse complement strand
GTGCGCAGCGACGGGGCGGTGCTGCTGGCCCCGCGGGCGGACCTGGTGCGCGAGCTCGACACCGCCAGGTGCTGGGCGCTGGCCGCCGATGGCGAGGGGTGCTGGCTGGGCACCGCCAATCCCGGGTGCGTCTACCGGTGGCGGGCCGGCGGGGAGATCGAGCTGGTGGCCGAGACCGACAGCTTCATGGTGCTGAGCCTGCTGCCTGACGGCGAGGGCGGCGTGCTCGCCGGGACGGGTCCGGACGGGAGAGTGTTGCAGATCGGCGCCGACGGCTCCACGTCGCGGACCTGGGAGCTGCAGGCCAGGTACGTGTGGGCGCTGGAGCGGGACGGTGACGGCGCTGTCATGGCCGGGACAGGGCCGGATGGACGTGTCTTCCGGCTGGGTGAGGCGCCGGAGCTGATGGCGCAGATCAGCCAGCCGCACGTGCTGGACCTGCTCTTCGACGGCGAGCGGCTGCTGGCGGCGGGCGGGGACAACGAGGGGGGCGTGTTCGAGATCACCGGCGGCGGCTGGGCTCGCGACATCTTCGGGAGCGAGGAGAAGGCCTGCACGGGGCTGGCGGTCGATGAGCAGGGCCGCCTCATCATCAGCACCGCGGAGAGCGGCAAGGCCTGGGTGCTGGACCCTGACGGCGACTGTCAGGAGGTGCTGGAGAGCGAGGGTGACCTGCTGGACGTGGCCTTCGCCGGGGGGCGAGCCTGGGTGGCGACCGCCCATGACGGCGAGCTTGTGACCATCGACGATCGGGGAGAGTGCGCGGTTGCGGCCAGGGACAAGCTGGCGGCGGAGGTGACGTGCATCGCTGCCGGAGAGGACGTGGTCTTCGCAGCATCGGGGCCGCCGGCCCGGCTGTGGCGACTGGACCTGGGGGCGGTGACCGAGGGCGTCTACTCCTCGCCGGCGCTGGACGCGGAGCGGCGGAGCCGATGGGCGAGCGCCTGGTGGGATGCCGAGGTGCCCGAGGGCGCGCAGCTTCAGGTGGAGGCGCGCTCAGGC
>JBNGDZ010000187.1:1989-8496 GCA_049975765.1 Armatimonadota bacterium | reverse complement strand
GTCCCCGGTAGCTGCGGAAACATCATTATAAAGCGCGACGACTTCCGCGTCCGGCTGACGCCCGTGGCCGAGGTGATCGATCACGCGCTTCGCACCGGGGAGGGGCCGGTGGTGCTGGCCGACGGCTCCGACAACCCAGGGGGCGGCGCGCCCTGCGACGGTACCGTGATGCTCCAGGCGCTCATCGAGGCCAAAGTGCCGCGCTCCACGGCGGCCATCATCGCGGACCCGGAGGCCGTCGCGGGGGCGATCGAGGCCGGAGTCGGGGAGCAGGTGACGCTGCAGGTCGGGGGTAAGACCGACGACCGGCACGGGCCGACGCTGACGCTGACCGGATACGTCCGCCTGATCTCCGACGGCCGCTTCACCAACCGCGGGCCAATGTACACGGGCGTTGAGGCGAACATGGGCCGCACCGTGGTCTTCGTGGTCGGGGAGGTCGAGGTGGTGCTGACCGAGGAGCGCATCCAGCCCTACGACTGCCAGGCCCTGCGCAGCGTGGGGATCGAGCCCCGGGATCGGCTGCTCATCGGGCTGAAATCCGCCGTCCACTTCCGGGCGGATTACGGGCCCCTTGCCACCGCCATCTTCGAGGTGGACACGCCCGGAGTCCACAACCCTGACGTCACCAGGCTGCAGTTCGAGCGCGTGCGGCGCCCGATCTGGCCGCTGGACAACGTCGAGGGGTTCGCCTGAGCGCAGCCCGCCCGAGCGGCCAGCAAGGGCGCACGCCACGGTCACTAACAGATGCGCACCGGGTACACCGGCGGTGACCCGCTGACGGGGATCTGATGGGGGTCACCAGCACTTCCGTACTCGCCCCGGCGTCCCGAGATCGAGTGCGAGGACGCCTGCTGCTCTCAGGCCAGGTGGTCTCCGATGAAGCTCAGCAACTGGTCAGGGCTCTGGGCGCCGACCACTCGTGCACGCTCCTGACCGGCCTCAAAGAGGATGAAGGTTGGCACTCCCATGATCTGGTACCGGGCCCGCAGTTGAGGATTGCGATTCACGTTGACCTGAAAGATCTCCAGATCAAAGCCGCTGTCCTCCAACTGCTTCAGCGTGGGCTCCATCTGCTTGCAGGGGATGCACCACGAGCCCCAGAAGTCAACGAGCACCGGCTTGTCCGCCTGTAGCACCTCTTGATCGAAATCCTTCGTGGATAGCTCCATTGGTCTGTGTCCTCGGTGTTCGGAAGTATGGCGACGACGCTCAGTGCGCTGACAGGCGCTCGGCCCGCTGCGCCTCACCGGTGACGAGCCTTCCTTGATACCCTCCTGGCTTCTTGACGCCGGGCTCGTAGACCTCCAGCACCTCGGAGTCGCGCTTCTCCCCTGACCAGCGCGTCTTGGGCATGATGGTGTGCTTCTTCATCTCGATCCGGGACTGGATCTCGGGCCGGGTGAGGAGCTTGAACATCTCCGTGATCTCCTGTTCCAGTGTGATCTTTGGCCGGAAGCCGAAGGTGTTAGGCAGCTTCCGAGAGACGACCTCAAAGGGGTGCTGCTCTGCCTCCACGCGAGGGTTGTCAAGGCGCTGGATTCCGACGTTGAGGCCGAAGTCCCTGCCGACTTCGGCGACCACCTCCGCCAGGTCAGCGATCTTATGCAGCCCTGAGACCTGGTTGACAACATCATACTGGCCCGGCTCCGGTGGCGATACGACCAGCCGCGTCATGCACTCCATCGCATCGGCGAGGGCGATGAAGCCGCGGATCTGCTCACCCTTGCCATAGATCGTGAGGGGGATGCCGAGCACGGCCTGTGCGACGAAGCGGTTGATGACGGTGCCGAACCACTCGTCGATGTCGAAGCGGGTGCGCAGGCGGTAGTCTCTGCATACCTCCGGGGTGTGCACCCCGTAGATGACCCCCTGCATGATGTCGTAGGAGCGAAGCCACCAGTACTTGCAGGCCTCGTAGATATTGAAGGTGTCCTGGACCTTGGAGCAGTGATAGAAGCTCACCGGATCGCGGGGCGTGATCTCGCCGCCCATACTCCACTCACGGTCATCCCATCTTAGCACTGCTTCGCTGGGGAACACTCCCTCAAAGAGGGGCCGCCCGGTGAGCGGTGAGCCGTACTCTCCCATGGTGCCGAGCTTGATGAGGGCGCTCTCTGGCACGACATCCTTCATCACCCACAACAGGCCCAGCGTGCCCAGCGTGTTGTTGTTCTGCGTCTCGATGGCGTGCTGTGCATCAACCATTGAGTAGGGAGCGCTTGGGATCTCGGCGTAGTGGACGATCGCCTCGGGCCGGATCTCCTCCATGAACTCCCGCAGTTGGTCCGTGTCGCGAATGTCCATGCGCCGGAAGTTGATGCCCACGCCCAGCACCTCTTGAGCCGCTTCGAGGCGTTCGGTCATCCGGGCTATCGGCACCACGGTGTGGGCGCCCTTCTCCATCAGACAGTCGCGGCGAGTGTAGTTGTCTATCCCGCTCACCTGACAGCCAAGCCTGGCCAGTTTCAGCGCCAGCGTCCAGCCCAGGTAGCCGTCGATACCCAGGATCATCACTTTCATGTCCTTGAGCATGTAGCCGTACTCGGTCGGCTCCCACTGCGGGCATTGCTCGAACGTGATGGAGGGGTCGAACGTCCCCAGTTCCGGGCGCCGGCGGCACTCGATGAGCACCTGGCTGTCGTGCTCCTCCTCGGGTCTCTCCCGCGACTGGCCACAGGCGGTGAAATCGACGTTGCCGACGATGTCCGCCGCCGGGCAGTTCCAGCAGGTCCTGTTGGCATTATGCAGATTCTCGCCCTGGTCGCTCATCGCTCATCTCCAATCAGTGTCTGATGATCGAGACGACATCCTCAACGGTCGGAGTCTCGGGCACGATCTCCTCGGCTCGGGGATGTCTGACCAGCAGGAACGCCCGGTCATTGTGCATCCCCGGCAGTCTGCTGGGCTGATGGAGATCAGCAGTCAGCCGCCCCACCAGGCTGAATGAGGGCCTGGGAACAGCCACAAGGTGGGGAGCCGCGTCCACGCTGTCTCCGCAGTAGATCTGCTCGCGGCGGTGCACCTGCCCGATCACATCCTCGCCCTCGATCTGCACCTGCCGCAGGAACTCCGTCAAGCGCTCAAGCACCTGCTCCTGTTGAGCCGGCTTCACCGAGCCTCTGGGGAAACGCCCCGTCTCGTTCACGTAGACGCGGCCGTTCTCGAGGGCAAACGCTGCTGACCCTTCCTGGATGCGGTCGTACTTCCGAGCCTCGTCCTGATCGAGCTTCAGGAACCCTCCGTCAATGAGGTAGGCATTCAGGTTGACCTCAAGGGCGGCGCCCTCCATGCCATGATCCGAGAGGATGACAAGGGTATCCTCCGGGTTCAGTCGTTTGGCGATGCGCTCGACCGTCCCATCCACCCGCCGGAAGTACTCCAGGAACTTGTCGTGACTGGGATGATCCGGATCCTGCCAATGATGCCAACCGAAGTGCCCGATCCGGTCGCTGCCGGTGACGACCAGCATGAAGACCGCAGGGTCGTATTGCTCCCAGAGGTAGTCGGCCAACTGCTCACGTTTGGCGTGTGTTTCATAGAGTTGTCTGTACAGCAACAGCTCTGACTGCTTGGCCTTCTCGGCATCCAGATCGACCCTGTAGTCCAGACGCTGCAGGGCCTCCAACTCGCTGCTGGGGTAGACCGCCCTGTCAAGGCGTGGGGAGACGAAACCGGAGACGTGGCAGCCCTGCAGTGGCTGCGCCGGATAGGTGGAGGGGACATTGATGATGGCGCAGCTGCCTGTCTCGTGCTGCCAGAAGGGGGGCCGCTTCAGGTCCAGGAAGTTCGGGTAGCGGATAGTATAGGTGCCCGGCAGCATGTCGGAGAAGCCATAGATGCCGTGCTCACCGGGATTGCATCCAGTAACGATCGAGCTCCACGAGACCGATGAGACTGCCGGGACGGACGAACACATGGGCCGGAACACACCGTCCCCGGCCAGTGAGCGCAGGAACGGCATGACCTGTTGCTCGGCAAGCTCCTGCATCAGCGAAAAAGGAGCGCCATCGATCCCGATAATGACCTTGCGCTTGCCCATACGGCTGTCCCTACCCGTCGCGGCACGCTGTGAGGCGCTGGCCCGCACGTGTCCATCCGGGCTGCTCGTATCGGTCCGCTTCGCGGCGCGCTGGGTTAACGGCCGAGATCCCCCGTGTGGCACGGATGGCAGCCACTTGCCCGGGCCGCTGTCTGGGCACCAACCTCTTCACACCCCAAACCCAGACACGAAGCTCCCCCGGGCATGGGCATCGTGACGGTCCGGGCGACTGCGGCTACGCGTCGTGGTCCCCCGTACGCAGCTATCCTCGGGAACGACCGCAGGCCGGCTCTCCACAGCTTCCCAGGCATGTGGCAGGGCGCACAGTCAGACCGGGAAACCTCGTACGGCAGCCATGTGAGCGGAGAACGACCAGGCGCTAGACCGTGAGGCCGTTGCGCTTCAGGCCCCGGCAGAGGCTCCTGTCGTTGCTCGCGCGTCCCCGAGTCCTTTCCGTGACGCCCTCGCCTTTCGCGACCGGAGCCATGCTATCACGTCCTCCAGCTGGCCGTCAAGACCGTCAGCACCCACAGGGCTCGTACAGGTTCCCCGGATGGGCAGGACCGACGCGTCCAGGGCCGTTGAGCTCCGAGACGGAGACCGATGGCGGTGTTCCGCAAGTCATCGCTGCGATCTACTCCCCCTCTGTCGCCTCCACCGCCGGAACGGGCTGTGGGGTGGTGGTTGGTCCGTCCACGACAGGGGTGTCTCCCTGCCAGCGCAGGCGGTCGATGCGCATGGTTCGTCCCAGGGGGTTCGAGCCGTAGCGCGGCTCGTTCCGGTCGTCCCAGCCGTGATAGGCCATCCACATCTCCCCGCCCGGCAGGCGCACCACGCACTGGTGCCCCGGGCCGTAGACCCTTCCGACCCGCGTCTCCAGCAACGCCCCGGGCGATCTCGTCCACGGGCCGCGGATGGAGGGCGCCGTGGCATGGCAGACGGCATAGCAGGCGTCCAGCTTGCCGGATTGGTACCAGCCGACTGAGAAGAACAGGTGGTACACGCCGTCGCGCAGCAGCACTGTCGGTGCCTCGGTGACCCCGCGCTCCCAGGGGCGGTCGGGGCGCACAACCTCGACCCGCTCATCCCTGACCGACAACAGATCAGGGGTCATGGGCCGGAGGACGATGCAGCGTGGATTCTCCTCGGAGTACAGCAGATAGGGGCTCCCGTCGGCGTCGAAGAAGACCGTGGTATCAATGACGCCCCCGTTGCTGTCATCGCCGCGGACCAGAATGGCGCGATGCTCGAAGGGACCGAGCGGATCGGTGGCGGTCGCCACCCCGATGTCATGCAGGTTCGTATCCGGGTTCAGCGCCGAGTAGGTCATGTAGAGCTGCCCGCCGACCTCCACCACCTCCGGCGCCCAGTAATGCCCGTCCGACCAGGGCGGCTTGTAGCAGGCGCCCTTGTGTGTCCAGTGGACCAGGTCCGGGGACTGCATCACCTGAAAGCCGTCGGGGGAGTTCTGGGTCGCGTAGGCGTAGAAGATGCCGCGGTGGCGGATAATGAATGGGTCCGGGAAGTCCCGCTCCCACACCGGATTGGTGTAGGTCCCGGGGGGCCCCTCGGCGGAAACGCTGAGCGTCGCCAGCAGCAGCACCGGCAGCATTGTCTCCGACATCGCAGACTACTCTCCTCCAACTCCGCCCGCTGGTCCGCAGGTCTACCGGAGTCTGATCAGCGCCCCCCCTCCGGCGACCAGCCAGAGGGCGTTTCCCTCCTCCATGGCAAGCTCGGAGCCGTCCTCGGCAGAGATGACCGTGGCCTCACCGTGGCCCTCGGCCAGTTGCAGAGCGATTCTGGCTGAGCGCTCGAGGCTGAGGTTGACGGGCATGACGTAGCGCGCCCCGTCCTCACCCGCGAACTCGCCGAGCATGATGGGCACGTCGGCCTCCACGGCCTGGACTATCTCGCCGGGCAGCAGCGTCGCGCCCTCCACCGGGGCCGGCGCTGTGAAGTACACCCCGGTCGAGGCCAGGGAGTTGATGATCGGGCCCAGAGTCTTGACCTGGCGGTTGACCATCTGCAGGTACTGCCAGGTCATGGTCCTGCTCCCGTTCTCGTCGATGGGCCTATAGGCGTAGCCCCCATGGCAGTAGGTGTACCAGCTCAGCCCGCGGCCGCCAGCCGCAAGGGTGGTGTAGGCCTGGAGCTGGAGGTTCGCCGGCGAGGGAATGGTGGTGTGCGGCCGAATCTGGTTGGACGAGACGATGTTCCAGAAGGGTAGATCGTGCTCCAGCGCGACACTGCGCACCTCCAGAAGGTCCCTGAAGTACTGCGCCGCCCGCTCGCTGTCTTGCAGGTCCATGGAGTACTGGACCATGTAGTCATCGTAGCTGATGAACTGGGGCCGCACCTCCTCCACGAAGCGCTCCAGGTACTCATGGTAGCTGGGCGTCTCCAGTTGCGAGGTGTCCGGCGCGCCGATGGTCGCGTAGCCCGGGTAGAGGTTGATGTAGGCC
>JBNGDZ010000187.1:0-1979 GCA_049975765.1 Armatimonadota bacterium | reverse complement strand
CTTCCCGACCGCCGCCACTGCCACGCCCAGCTTGGGGAAGAGGGTGGCGCCCGGCTCGTCGATCAGGTGGTAGCCCAGAATCGCGTCACTGTCGCCGGCCGCGGCAACTGCCTCCCTCACGGCGGCCTCAACCTCAGCATCTGACTGGTCCTTGATCTCGCCGCGGGAGACGATGCCGGGGTACATGATGGCCTTGAGGCCATACTTCTCGCACAGCGGCAGATCCTGGGGGGTCACGAAGCCGGCCATCGTGAAGTTGCACTCGGCAAGGCCTGCCACGGCCTCCTCGGGTTCCACGCCACCTCCATAGCACGAGGCGAGCGGACTCCATGGGAAGATCGGGAAAAAGTCGGGCGGTGTATCAAACACCGCGGCGTCACTCATTGCTGCTGCCTCCATGAAGACGGCACTTTCGTTCGTGGGACCGAATACCGGGAGGAGAATCGCCGCCAGGACAGCGGTGACAGCGACCACCACCAGCAACTCGATGGGCGCGAATCCCGTCCTGACTCCCATAGGCTCCAGCCTCCCATCAGACCGTTTCCACGCTGCGCCTGCCGTCATGAGCACGCCCGATGACCAGAGATTGAGGCTCCGTCCCCCCGGGCATGACACGGACACATTCGCCGACCGAGGGCACTTCCCTCCGACGACAGGCCACAGATCGGGCGGCGGACAGGAGTGCGCGCATCGGTAAGGGGGGAAGGAGGGCGTGGACTGTCACATCGCGCGCGGGAAGCCACCGGCCACGTGCAGGCCGACCGGCGCAGCGAGGCGAATACCCTGCCACCACGTGGTGGGGCGAGAGGGGCTCGGCCCCGTTGCCTGCTCGGTAGGGAGGAGGCTCCGGAGGATCATGACATGGCGACGACGTTGCGCACTCCGACTGACGTGCCTGCTGGGCGTGGTTCTGGCGGCGGCCGCGGCCTATGGGCAGCAGCAGTCTGAGCCCACGGGGGCGGACTGGGAGCTGCACGCGCTCGGCGTCCCCGTGGGGGAGCGGCTCGAGGCCGCCCGCGCGATCGCCGGTGGCCGGCCGGTGGTGCTGGCCATAGTTGGGCAGGGGGGGGTGAGCGAGACGCTGCTTCAGCCGGCGCTGGGCGAGCACGCGACCCTGGAGTACCGCGACGGCGCGATGGACCCGGGCACCAGCACGCATGACACGGCCGCGGCGCGCGTCATTCTCGACCTCACCTCGCGCCTGGGCGTGCAGGTTAGGCTCCTCGTCTACCAGCCGGGCGAACCATTCCGCGACGTCGCCGACGCCATGGCCAAGGCCGGCGCCGAGGCCGACATCGTGGCGTTCTTTCAGTCCTTCTGGGGGCCGGACGTGAGCTACATCACGGACGCCATCGCCCAGGCGGACGGCTGCCTCTTCGTCTCGCCCTACGTGGAGTACCAGTCCCGTCCCACGAGCACCTGTGTCCAGGCTCACTCGGCGAAGCCCTGGGCCGAGGGGCTGGCGCACTTCGTCACCGCTGCCCCCGTAGCCTACAAGGCACCGGGGCGCATCCTGCAGCCTGCCAGCGGTGAGGAGGACACCGAGATCATCAACTTCGTGGCGCCGTCCTACTACGCCAGCGGGGCGGGAGGCACCTGTCCGGCGGGCGAGGTGACGGCCGCCGTGGCCGCGTACGTCATGGCTGCAAGCCCCAGCGAGCCCTCGCCCGCCGAGGTGGTCGCCATCATGCGTGAGACCGTCGCCCTCGACACGGCGGTCCTGGCCGAGCGTCTGGGCTATGACGCGGCGACGGCGGCGGAGCTGGTGGAACAGATCGCCGCGCTCACGTCTCCGGAGCAGGGCCCACGGAAGCTCGATGCGGCGGGCGTGCTGGACCTGTGGGCCATCCACCAGCGTCTCGTCTCCGCGCATCCTCCGGCCGCCGGTCAGCGATGAGCAGAGCGCGTGCGGCTCGGCGCTTGGCGGCTGCCCGACGTCCCGGCGTCGCCGGGGGCCATCTCGTAGGTCAGGTCTGGCG
>JBNGDZ010000186.1:0-8523 GCA_049975765.1 Armatimonadota bacterium | reverse complement strand
GTCCAGGAATGGCGCCGCGCGCCGCGGGCACGCCTCCGGCGGGGATCCGCAACCGTCTCGATTCCGGGGAGTTATGCGTCCGCCGGCCTGCCCGACGACTACGGTCCGTCAAACCCTTCCCAGGCTCTGCAGAAGAGGAACAGATCGACCGCGTCGATCGTGCCGTCGCCGTTGAAATCGGACTTCAGAAAGTCCGGCGCCGCCGGCGGACCGTTCAGGAGCAGATCGCGCCGCTCCCGCATGAGCAGGTGGAGATCCCCGACGTCCACGTTTCCGCTGCGGTCGATGTCGCAATCGGGCGGATCGGTCGGAAGCCGCCGCCGCACGCGGTAGATGGTGTCCGTGCCGTAATCGGAAATGAGGAGAGCGTCGCCGACCGTGTCTTTCAACAGACCGAAAGGGCGCTCGAAACCGACCGCGAAATCCGTCACCGTGGCCGAAAGGACCCCGCCCGCGCGCTCCAGCGACGTTTGGGGGTCACACTCACCGCTGCTGCCTCAGGACCGGACGGTCGCCGGCGCTACCGCAGCTCCCAGAGCCCTGTCCCTCGCACCGGCAGCTCGACGCTGAACGTACGAGCCCCCTCGGCGACCACCTCGCCGGTCAAGGCATCGATGACCCGTCTGTGCCGGGGCAGGCGTATGAGCCGCGGACCGCCGTGCAGCGCGTGGACGCCGAGAAGCCGCTCGCTGGCGAAGACGACGTCATTGCTCGTGTCGTAAATGTGAACGCCCGCCCAGGCCGCGATGTTCCGCAGCATGGTGGGCGGCAGCCCGGGGACTGCTGACCACACGCAGGCCCAGTCCTCTGCGCGTTTGACCGCCAGCCCGCCGCGCTTGGCCAGCGTGAAGAGCCCGCCGGAGTCATCAGTGGCCACGAGATCGCCGAGAACCCTCGCTCCGGGATCGTCGCACCACATGATCGGCCCGATCTCGTGGCGGGTCCCGAACCGCGTCGCGCCGGGGAGGTTCGCGGTAATGGGGTGGTCGAGGTCGGTGACCACCACCTCGGCGCCCTTCTTCAGACTCACGTCGGCCGGCGCGATCTCCATGCCCGTGATCTCCCGCACGCCCTCAACCGAGAGGGCCTGCCCGCCCACGAAGCCGGTGGCGTAGAGGCACAGGAGGGTCCGGCCGTCCGTCTGGACTCGCTCGGCGATGACGCGCCGCTGCTCGTCGGTCAGCTGGAAGGTGTTGAGGAAGATGAAGAGGCGGTAGCGCTCGAAGGGGAAGCGGGGGTGCTGCAGGTCGGTGTCCAGATAGGCATCGTATGGGGCGCCGATGCGGGCCAGCCCCTGGATGCTCTGCCTGGCGATGAGGTCCTGTTGCAGGGCGTTGAACTTCTGGTACCACAGCGACCTGTTGCTGACGATCACCGCGATCTCAGCCCGCCGGCGATCGAGGCCCATCGTGCGCCGGGCGACCCGCTGCACAGCGGTGACGGTCTCGAGCAGCCGCGGGTGGTCGTACCAGCCGCCCTTGTTGCCGAGGCAGTACCACCACAGGCCCGTCCCCGGCTTGGTCAAGCAGCCCGCGAAGTTGCGCTTCATCACCGCGATGCTCTCCGCGATGCTGCGGCTGCGGCCGAAGCTGCCGCCGATGGTCACGTAGGGGCGGTCGGACCTGTCGGGGTCGTAGGTGGGGTCCACCTCCGCGGCCATGACAGTCCGCGAGTCCTCCTCCACGATCGCCAGCTTGCCGTGCAGGGCCATGGAGTCGTTGAGGAACTGCGGGATGAACACGCCGCCGGGATAGCGCTCCCCGTAGCTGTAGGGCGCCACGAAGAAGTCGATGTTGGGGTCCTCCAGCAGCAGGTCGAAGGCCCCCTGCCTGCGGCGGAAGACTCCTCGCTCGGGCGACGACCAGCCGGCGAAGAAGTAGTAGCCGTTCCAGAGCCCGACCGGGCGCCGGCCGCCGTCGGCCTCCCTGACGGTGGCCGCCAGTTCGGATGCAGCGCGCGCAAGATCCTCGTGGTACCACTGCATGAAGTCGATCACATGGGGCGAGCGCGCAGGATCGCGAAACAGGCCCATGTCCGCCTCGAAGAGCTCCTCCCACGGGGGCAGCTCGGCGCTCTCAAGGGTGACCTCTTCGTCCCTCCAGGCCTCGCGAAGGCCGGCATCCGTCCCGTAGCGGTGGGCGAGCCAGCGGCGGAAGGACGCGACCGCGGCCGGGCTGTAATCCCAGTAGTCCAGCCACTCACCCGAGCCGCCGCACAGGAAGTAGCCCACGATGCGATCGGCGTAGGGGCTGCGGTTGACCCACTCGACCATGTCCCGGAGGCCCTCGTAGGCCAGCTTGCGCCACTTCAGCGAAGACACCGAAGCGCGGTCGCCCGGCTGCATGTCCGGGGGCCAGACCATCATCTCGCCGGGGTTCGCCTCAGCCCAGTCGGGGTACGAACTGCGCCGCAGCGTGGTCGTGAGCAGGAGGATGAGCCTTGAATCCGGCCCAACGGCCTCGAGGACTTTCTCGATGGTCGGGACCAGGTACTGGCGTCGTGACTGCTCCCGCCGCTCGTGGGAGTGCGTCAGCCCGATGCCGCTGCCCAGCACGAACAGCCGGACGCCGGCGTCAGCCATCTGCCGGTAGTGCTGCACGCCCACGTCCAGCTCGCGCCAGGGGAGGTTCTCGCGGTAGATGATGGGCGCCCAGGGCTCGCCGTCCACAACCAGCATGGGGTGGCCGCGCGCCGGAGCCTGGTCTGCAGAGAGTCGCACTTCGGCCACCGGCGGGTCGTCCGCGGCCCCGGAGGCGCCGGCGAGCCGTGCAGCAGTGATTACCAGCGCCACCGCCACGCCCGTCCCTCGGCGACTGCCTGCGATCTCAGACATGCTCACCGCCCCCTGGGGGGTGCGACAAACGCCCGGCCCTAAAGCTGCTGCATGTAGGGGTTCGTGCGTATCTCGTCGGCCATCGTGGAGGGCCCGCGGTGGCCGGGGAAGACGCGCGTCTCCGCAGCGACCTCCTCGCGCAGGCGTCGCAGCGAGTCCTGCAGCGCCTCCATGCTCCCGCCGGGAAGGTCCGTGCGGCCGATGCTGCCGGCGAAGAGGGTGTCGCCGGTGAAGATGGCGTCCGCCACGAGCAGACAGATGCCCCCGGGGCTGTGCCCGGGGGTATGCATTACCCGAACGGTGAGCTCGCCCACCTCGAAGCTGTCGCCATCGGTCATCAGCACGTCCGGCGACGAGGGCTGAATGCCTCCGACCAGCGAGGCCCAGAACGCGTGCGGCTGCTCCAGCAGGTCGCGATCGGCCTCGTGGACGGCGATGGGGGCGCCGATGGCCTCGTGGACGGCCGCATTCGCGCCGATGTGATCCACGTGACCGTGGGTGTTGAAGACGTACTGCACCCGTAGCTCAAGCCGCTCCACGGCATCCAGAATGCGCGGGGCCTCGGCGCCGGGATCGACGATGAAGCCGCGCCGCGTCGCATCGCAGCCGACCAGGTAGCAGTTCGCCTCCAGGGGACCGACGACGAGGCTCTCGAGGATCATGCGAGGAGCTCCTTACGCGGGCGGGTCCACGGCGCTGATGAGCACCAGCTTCTCGTCCTCGCGGAGTTGGCCCGCGCGGGTCTTGACTCGCCGCACGCAGTCCCGGTCGTAGTAGTCGAGGCGGCCCGCACGCCGCAACTGATAGCTGCCGCCCTCCAGGTCCCCGTTGAGGACCATCAGCTCACCCAGCAGGTAGCGGTAGGCGCGATTGTCGGGGGAGATGCGCACCGTGCGGCGCAGCACCCGCACGGCCGCCTCGCGGCGGTCCAGCCGAATAAGTGCCGACGCCAGCCGCACGTGGTAGAAGTCATCCAGCGGCGCGCACCGCGTGGCCTGCAGGTACGCCTCCGCCGCCGAGAGCCAGGCCCCCGCCCGGCAGTGCAGCTCGCCCAGCTTGTACGGATACAGGCCCTCCTCGGGGTCGAGGCCTATGGCGCATCTCAGCGCCTCTTCGGCCATTTCCTCGTCGCCCACACGGGCGTAGAGGTCCGCGAGCCGGTAGCAGTAGTAGGCCCGATCGGGCTCGCACTCCACGGCCAGCTCCATCTCGAAGACGGCGTCCCGGAGGCGCCCGGCCCTCGCCAGCAGATCGGCCAGGCAGAAGTGGGCCTCCCCGTTGGTCGGATCGGCGTCAAGCGCCCTCAGGTACGCGCCATGGGCATCATCATCCCGCTCCGCCAGAGCGTAGGAATCGCCAAGGCCCACGTGAGCTCTGGCGCTCTGGGCGTCCAACTCCGTCGCGCGCTGATAGCTGGAGATCGCACCGGAGACGTCGTACTGCAGCGCCTGCACGTCGCCGACGTCGCAGTAGAGGCCGGACAGCCGCTGGCGGTGGTTGTGCCGTTTGTCCTTGCGTGCGGTGGCCATCGGTATCGTTCGCTACGGTGTGCCCGCGGCCGACGGTGGGCTGTGCTCCAGATGCGATGCCGCCTCAGAACGTTCCCTCGCTGCTCAGAAGCAGCGTCACAGGCCCGTCGTTCACGAGAGCGACGGACATCCTGGCTCCGAAGACTCCTCTCTCGACGGGCAGGTTCATCTTCGCGATCTGCTCGGCCAGCTCCTCGAACATGGCCTCCGCCGGCTCCGGCGCGCAGGCGCCCGTGAAGCTGGGGCGACGCCCCTTCCGGCAGTCACCATACAGCGTGAAGTTCGGCACCAGCAGCACTCCGCCGCCCACATCCGAGACCGAGAGGTTCATCTTCCCCTCCTCGTCCTCGAACACGCGCAGGTTGGCGATCTTGTCGGCCATGGAGGCGACCTCGTCACTGGTGTCTCCCTCCCCGTAGCCCACCAGGACAGCCAGGCCGGGGCCGATCGCGCCCACTACCCTCCCGTTGACCTCCACCGAGGCCTCACTGACCCGCTGCACGACGGCCCTCAACAAGACCCGCTCCCGTCACCCATGATATCGGTCACAAGGCCCCTTCTTTGCCCGGCCCGGCATCACCTGCCTCCTGGTCTCCCGTCTCCGGCGCCGGTGCGGGGCTCCCGTCGGCTTTCGCCGGTTGCACTCAGTGCTTGACACGGACCTACTACATGCTGTAGTATAAACTACGGCAGGTAGTACCCGGCGGGATCGGGAGGTACTCGATATGCCGAGACTGCTCAGGACAGCCGCTATGGCCCTCGGTCTGGTCGCCGTGCTGGTGGCGCTGGCCGGCTGCAGCGGAGACTGGGACGACGATTACGACTACGACGGCGGCTACCACTATGACAAGACGCTCTTCGTTTACCTCAACGTTGCAGATCAGGACGGCAACGCCATGGCCGGTGTCACCGTCTGGATCGACGGCAAGCAACAGAATGAGAAGACCGATGATGAGTATCGCGAGCTCGGCAATCAGTTCCCGCCGGAGTGGCGAGGATGGCAGTACAACTGGTCCGGCGGGCCCTACTGGATCGATGTCCGCGACTGCACCCGCCACTCGTGCACCATGGAGATAATGGTCAGCCGCAGCGGGTACGTGACCCAGCGCAGCAGCATCACGCTGGGCTACAACGACCCCGACGAGGTCTACATGCGGCAGACCTTCGTGATGGAGCCACGCCCTGAGAGCACGACCGCACAGATCGTCGATGCGCCGCAGCCGCCGGAGCTCATCTCGCTGACCGATCCCGACTGGGAGGGATGAAGGGCCCGGCACCGCACTCGGTGAATCCTCCCCGGACAGCACCATCCGTCCGGCGAGGTGAAGCCGATGCGATCTCTGCTGCTGATCGCGGCGCTGGTGGCTGCCATGCCCGCAATCGCGCAGCCCCGACTGCCGTTCACTGAGGACTTCGAGGCCAGCCGCGCGCAGCTCGCCGAGCGCGGCTGGCTTCTTCCCCCTAACGCCGCACTCACCGACGAGTCCTATGAGGGCGACCAGGCTCTGCGCATCCAGGTCACCGAGGCGCGCAACAAGTACGCGCAGATCTTCCTCCCCGTCGAGACCGGCAGCTTCTACCGCGCCCGGGTGCGCATGCGCTGTGAGGGCGTCGAGCGCCACCACGACAACAGCCAGCACCGCGGCGCGGTTATCTTCCTGCAATGGGCCGACCACGACCGCGATCATGTCTCCGGCGGCTCCTTCCCCGACGGCCTGTTCGGCAGCCACGACTGGAGCCTCCGCGAGGTCTCCTGGACTCGGCAGATCCCCCCGAAAGTCGGCTACCTGCACGTGCTGCTGGGGATCGAGGGCACCGGTGTGGCGTGGTTCGACGAGCTTGCCGTGGAGCGTATCGAGCCGGGCTGGCCCGGACCGGAGATAGTCGCCCCCGCCGATGGCGCGACGGTCACCACCCAGCGCCCGGAGCTTGCCTGGCGCGATCTGTCGCCGGGCGGCTTGAGCTACCGGGTGCAGGTCTCCGCCACGCCGCGGTTCGATGACCCGCTGACCGCCTCGCCGAGCACTCTGACCTGGCGGCCCGACCGCTGGCTTGAGCCTGGGACCTGGTACTGGCGCCTCCAGCCGGTTCAGGGCACTGGGATCACGCTTCCTCCGGCAGCCACCCACTCCTTCGAGGTAGCGGAGGGCGCTGAGCGCTGGCCGGTGGAGATCCGGCCGGCATGGGGATGGTCCGAGCAGACGCGCCCGGAGCTGATCGCTGAGCTCATCCCTCCTCGAGCGAACGTCGAGGTGGCGGCGAGCGTCAACGGTGAGCCCGCATCTGTGAGGCCTGAGGCCGGCCGCATGCTCATCTCGCCACCCGGGGAGCTGCCGCGGGGCGTGCACGATGTCCGCATCGAGCTGCGGGCGGACGGACGGGAGGTGGTGCGCGAGGCGGTCTTCTGCAACCGCCTGCCCGGCGCGCGGGTCAGCTTCCGCGATGACCGCGTCATGCTCATCGACGGGGAGCCGCACTTCCCTCTCGGTGCCTACCGCGATCCCAGCGACCGCCTGGACACCTTCGACGGCCTCGAGGAGGCCGGCTTCAACCTGACGCACTCCTACCACTTCGAGGAGGGCGATGCGAAGCCGGTGGCCGAGGCGCGCAGCTACCTGCAGGCCGCGCACGAGCACGGCCTCCACGTCTTCCTGGGGCTGAGCCGCAAGCGGATCGACGCCCGCGATTACGCTTGGGCGGAGCGCTTCGCGGGGGAGCTGATGGACGAGCCGGGCCTGCTGACGTGGTATCTGCTGGACGAGCCGGCGGCCCGAGGCGTGCCCGTGGAGGTCATGAAGCGCTTCCGCGAGAGCGTGGCGCGCGTGGATCCCTTCCACCCCGCGAGCATTGTCATCTGCCACGCCAACGCCTTCGGCGATTACGCGTCGGCGATGGACGTCTGCTGGGCGGACATCTATCCTCTCCCGGCTGGCTCGGTTACTGCCGTGGAGCGGCGACTGCAGACTGCGCGCGAGCAGATCGGCCCGGAGATGCCCCTGTGGGCGGTGCTGCAGGGCCACGACATCCGCTACTGGCGCGACTACGAGGCGGCCGTCGAGGAGTTCGGCCCGGTCAGTATCCCCACACCGGCGCAGACGCGATGTATGGCGTGGCTGTCGCTGGCCGCGGGCGCCGACGGCCTGGTCTGGTACTGGGGGCCGTCAGGCAGCACCTACCACATGCGCCGCGACG
Organism: Armatimonadota bacterium; assembly: GCA_049975765.1. Lineage (GTDB taxonomy): Bacteria > Armatimonadota > Zipacnadia > Zipacnadales > UBA5352 > JAYENL01. The sequence continues at coordinate 969 of JBNGDZ010000186.1, read as the reverse complement.
CGCCGGAGGTCTGGCAGGGCATCGTCGACACCGTCAGGGAGCTGCGCGAGCTGGAGCCCTGGCTGACTGCGCGCCGGTCCGAGGCCGATGACTTCGCCGCGCCGGAGCCCTTTCGGACCTGGAGCCGCGCCGCCGGGGGCACCCGCCTGCTGGCGGTCGTGAACTCCGCGGACCAGCCCGCCACGCTGGACCTCGACCTGACCCGCTTCCGTATTCAGGAGATCGCCAGGCGCGACGGCGGGCCGGTGGCACTCGAGGGCCGGCATCTGCAGGCGGAGTTCGGACCGCTCGAAGTCCGGCTCTACGAGTGGGCGGAGTGAGCTTCACCGGCGAGCCGGCCGCGCAGTTCGGGGCCCTGGGCGTCGGTGATCTCGACCGCTACCAGGCCTCCGACGAGGTCCCTCGAGCCCTCGAACTGCACCCGCAGGTAGTTGTCGGAGATGCCGCTCAGCAGGCCCTCCTCGCGCGGAGTCTCCACCACCACCTCCAGCGTCTGCCCCACGGACCGCTGGGCGAAGACCCTGCGCTTCTCGAGGGAGATCGCACGCAGCACATGCGTGCGCTGCTTGCGGACCTCGGGGTTCACCTGGTCGGGCATCTCGGCAGCGGCCGTCCCCGGCCGCTTCGAGTACGTGAAGACGTGCAGGTAGCTCACCGGCAGCTCCCGCACCAGCGCCTCCGTCTGCCCGAACTCCTCGTCGGTCTCGCCCGGGAAGCCGGTCATGACGTCGGCGCCGATGGCCACCAGCGGCTCGCGCTGGTGCACGCGCCGCACCACCGCGGCGTAGGAGGCGCTGTCGTAGGGCCGCCGCATCCGCCGCAGCGTCTCGTCACAGCCGCTCTGCATGGGGATGTGCAGATGGCGGCAGAGCTTGCCGCGGCCGGGCAGCGACGGATCGGGCCTCAGCGCGCGGCCGCCGGCGGCCACCATCGCGATCAGCTCGTCGCTGATCTCCATGGGCTCGATGC
>JBNGDZ010000185.1:0-8556 GCA_049975765.1 Armatimonadota bacterium | reverse complement strand
CAGCACGGGTTCCAGGCAGCGGCCTGCATGAGTTCGCGCTTGTCGCCCTTTCATTCTCCCTACAGGCAGCGCAATGGCGAACGTAGCCGTTGCGATGCCCTTGGGATGTTCGCCAACGCTACCTCGGGCTTCCGCGGGCACGGCCCACCGCGCTGGAGGGGCCGCCGCGAGCGGAGCGAGTGGTGAGACCTGTGAGCACAGCGAACAGGTCGAGGGTTCCACCCCGGCCCGCCCTGTCACCGCCCCGAAGGCGTGCGGCCAGTCTTCCGGTGAGCGGCACAGCCCTCGGCGGACGGGGTCGTGCATTACGTATGAGATGGTACCCGCGACATCGTTGTCGCACCGCGCGTGGCGATCATAGAAGCTTCGCTGCCATACCGGTGATCGGTAGCCTCGGCGGGCCAGTTCGCGTCCCGTCCATGTCTTGAAGCCGTGGATGAACGCCTCGATGTCGCCGCCCGCTGGCCTCACGCGCACGAACACATGCAGGTGGTCGGGGAGCAGGCAATAGGCCATTATCTCGCAACCGTGCCTCTGGGCGCTTGCATCAAGCGACCGCCCAACCAACTCCGGCACGCCAACATTGGTGAGGACCTGACGCCTCTTGGAGGTGCCCATGATGACGTGGCATGGTTGACCTGGTCGTCGGTAGTCCTCAGGGTCAAGTCGGTGGGGATGGGACCGTGATGGCGCGTGGTCATCGGATGTCATGCGATATCACTCGACGTGGTGCATTGACGCCCTCAGCGATTATGGGCCGGGTGGAACCTGGGAGGTCGGTCGCTTCGCCATTAGGTCGCCGCATCGGCACCCTTGCCGTACGGAGCGGCGGGCAGCCCCACGCGCGGGCGGTTCTCGAGGCCCTCGGTCGTTGCCCCCCTCTCCCGCCTGCTGCCGAAGGCCGCCAGGGAGAGGGGGATGCCCGAACCGATGGTTCGGGCCGGGGGTGAGGCAGGCCGTCCACCCCAGAGCAGCACGCAAGCGCCCCTCAGCGGAGCGCGCCGCATCAGTCCATGTAGAAGATGCGATCCGCGTTCTCCGCCAGCAGGCGCTCGTTGTGCTCATCGCCGCCGGGCATGTTGGCGCTGACGAATACCGGCGGCTCCACGCCGCGCTCCACCAGGTCCGCCACCACCTGCGCCACGATGGCGTTCACGACCGCGCAGCCCAGGACCGTTGACAGCGGCCCGACCGCCTGCTCGAAGCCCGGCACCTGCACCGCCGAGTCCCCCAGCGGCGCGCAGTTGTCGATGACCACGTCGCACAGCTCATACAGCTTGCGGCCGCTCTGATGGCGGCTCTCCACCTGCCGGGAGTACTGCAGGGAGGTGATGGCGATGGTGCTGATGCCGGCATCGCGCGCGGCCAGCGCCATGTCCACCGGCACCGGGTTGCGGCCCGAGGTCGAGGCGATGATCAGCACGTCGCCCTCGGAGGCCGGGCTGCCCTCAAGCAGCGTGGCGCCCAGGCCCTCCACGCGCTCGATCTGCGAGGTGAGCGTCATCGGCCGCACCGACAGGTTCATGCCGTGGGGGTAGATGGGGTTGACCAGCATCAGCGTCCCCGTCCGGTAGACCATCTCCTCGGTGAGCATGAATGAGTGGCTGGTGCCGAACGAGAAGATCTTCCGGCCCTCGACCACGGCCTCGGTCAGCAGTCCGGCCGCCTCCTCGATGGCCGAGAGCTGCGTCTCCAGCAGCCGCGTGATGCCCGCCGCCGCCTCCTGAAAGTACGCCTCTGCAGACATACCCATCACCATCCATCATGCTTAGTATCCGCGCTGGTTGTACTCCCGCTCCGCCTGCTCGTTGTACTCCCTGCCGCCGGGCCGGTTCACGCTCATGTACACGTGCGGCGGGCTCCCCATCTGCGTCATCCTGTCGATGACCTGCCCGCAGATCATCCACCCGATCACGATGTGCGCCACCCCGGAGATAGGAAGCACCCGGTGCTCGTAGGCCTGCGCCTGCAGGCAGGCGTCGCCGAAAGGCGCGCAGTTGTCGATGACGATGTTCGCCACGTCGCACAGTCGCTTCCCCGACGGATGATCGGACTCGATCTGCTCGGTGTACTCCAGCGAGGTCAGGCCGATGACGGTGACGCCGGTCTCCGATGCCGCGCGCGCCAGCTCTACGGTGCGCCGGGTCCGGCCGCTAACCGAGGCCACCATCAGCACATCGCCTGAGCGCATCTCGCTGGCGCGGACGGCCAGCCGGACCTGCGCGAGGTCGGGCTCGACCGGCTCCGGACGCGGCCTGCCGCGCCGGCACTCGGCGATGGGGCTGCTCACGTTGAAGCCGAAGGAGAAGATCTTCGTGGCGAGCAGGCCGCCGGCGCGATGCGTTAGCTCCCGCTCGCCGCCGTGGCCGATGTTGTAGACCCAGAAGGCGCCGCCGCCGACCAGCGCCTCGCTGATGGCCCGGGCGGCCTCGTCGATGCGCTCCATCTGCGTGTCCTCGATGCGCCGGGTGAGGTCACGAACCGCCTCAGCGTACCGCTCGGCCAGCATGGGAAGCCACCGCCCGCTACGAGGTAGTCTCGTTTGCCTGCGCCCGTATCTCGCGCAGGTGCTCCTCCTGCGTCTGCACGATGCGATCCAGCAGGTCAGGCGTCGTCTCGACCCCCATCTCGCGAAGCGCGATCAGCGCGGCGCCGACGGCCGGGCGCACTCGGGGGATCATGGCGCGCATCCCGGGCACGACCTCGGCGATGCGCTCACACACCCGCTCCCACCACAGACGCGAGCTCTGGGCGACGCTCCCGGACGCGATCACCGGCAGGTCAGCGTCCTGCATGCCAAGCTCCTCGACCAGCTCCACCGCGAAGTCGGCCAGCTCATCGGCGGCCTCGCGCACGCAGCGCACGGCGATGTCGTCGCCCGCCTCGGCCTCGCGATCCACGACCCGGCTCAGCGCCGCGATGTCCCGCCGGGAGAGCGCCTGCTGGTGGTAGACGAGGTCGAAGACCTTCGGAAGCGCCTCCACGCCAAGCGCCTCGGGCACCGCGTCCATCAGCGAGGTGCGGCGGGACTCCAGCCAGGTGGACGCGAAGGCCGCGCGCAGCCCCTTCAGGCCGATGTCGTAGGCGCTGCCGTAGTCTCCCAGCACGGGCCCCAGGCCACCGACATGGCGCTCGCGGCCCTGCTCCGTGCGCACATGCACGAAGGAGCCGGTGCCCGCCAGCACCACCATCCCCCATCTCTCACCGGCCGAGGCGAGGGCGAGCTGCACCTCCCCCGCGCGCAGCGTGGCGACGACCTCCCCCGCCGCCCGCACCACGTCCCAGGCGTCCGGGGAGTGGAAGCCACCCGCCACCCACAGGCGGGCATCGCGGACGCCCTCCAGCGCCTCGGTGACGGCGTCGGCGAAGGATGCCGCGATCACCTCCCGGGAGTCGTACCAGGGATGTGTCGGGCCGCCGCGGCCCCAGCCGGCCACCGTGCCGTCCCTCGCGACCAGCACGGCATCACACTTCGACCCCCCTCCGTCGATGCCCAGCGCGTAATCCAGGGTCAGCACCTCATAGGCCATGATCGGCGCGCGCCGCACAGTTCGATGATGCCGCCCGGACTCCTTCCCGGCTCTCAGCGCCCGTCGCCGAAGATGATCTGCCCAAAGCGGCTCGGGGCCTCAAAGCTGCCGTAGGTGCACGACCAGCACTGGTACTCCGTGGGCGAGCCGGGCTTGCCCTGCCGCGTGCGGTTGAAGTTCGCCAGCCATCTCTCGCCGGGCTGCGGCGCGCCCTGGTAGTCGGCGAAGGGCACCCGCACCTCGGCCGTCCACCGGTCCTCGCCGACCTGCGCCGAAGCGCTCGTATGCCAGCCCCATCCGGCGGTCCCGCCGCGCTCAACGCGTATGGTCCCCAGCGCGTTGACCAGGTAGTGATCGTGGCCGCCGGGCACGCCGTCGGCGTCGAGATAGAACTCCAGGCAGTCATCCTCCCACACCCGCCCGTCCGGCTCGCTAACCTCCGCGACAAGCTCATCGATCTGCGGCTCAGCGCACCGGTAGGCCACATACAGCGCACCGTCGTCCCAGGTCAACAGGACCTCCGTGGCCGTCGGAGCGGGCCGGCAGTCCTCGTTGAGCACGAAGCCCGCCAGCCGCGCCGCCCCCTGCCACGCCGCGTCATCCAGCCGGCCGTCAACCTCCGGCGGCTCCCCGGTCCGCGGCACCACGACCTGCGGCCGCACCAGCACGCGCGCCTCGCCGGTCAGCACATACTCGCCCGTGGCGAAGCTCGCCGCCAGCGTGTAGTCTCCCTGGGCGTTGAGGGGAGGCGTCAGATGCACACGCACCGCGCGCGACCGCTCCGCGGGAACCGCCAGCCTCCCGGGGGTCTCGACCTCCCAGCCCTCCGGCGGCGCCACCGTCATACTCCCCTCGACCGGCTCGGAGAGGGGATTGGTGACCGCCAGGGTCACCGGGATGCTCCGCGGCGAGGGCGGCGCCGCCGCCTCGGTCCGCGTCAGCCTCATGTCATCGAGCAGCCAGGTGAAGGTCGTCTCCAGCTCGGGGCGATGTTCGTAGAGGTAGATGGAGATCTGCGGGACGTCCCAGCGTGGCAGGCCGCTAATGTCCCACTCCAGCCGCCGCCACTCTCCGACCGGGACATCCGCGTGCAGGGAGTGCTGCGTCATCTCGCGGTCGTAGACGACCACCGCGATGGGCCGTGACTGAACGCCGGGGTCCTCATCGGTCACCTTCGCCCACAGGCTGAGGCGGTCATAGCTGGACCAGTTGGTGAGGCCGGGCACCTCCTCGGGCTCGACCTGCGGGTAGTCCTCGGTGCCGTCGCCGTTGCCCGCGATGGTGACCCGGACCGCGCCCTCGCCCTCCTTCACGTCCTCCGTCTCCAGCTCCACGCGCCCCTCCAGCGGGCGGTCGGGCGCGAAGTGCCACCCCGCAACGTCATCCATCGACGCCGCCTGCAGCGCCGCGGGGTGATGGCCGGTAACCGGGATCACCTCCAGCCGCGGCTGCCGGTACGGCAGGCGCCAGCGCTGCGTCCTGACGCGGTCGCCCACGCTGACGCTCGCCAACAGCTCCGCGGCGTCCCGGGGCGACAGCCCGGCGGCTCGCAGCGTGAATCGGCCCGTCGCGCTCTCGCCCGGCTGCAGCCCCGCGAATTGCCGCCGTTCGGGCTCGATCCGCAGCGCGTCGGAGCCGGTGAGCCCGCGCACCAGCCTCAGCGAGATGTCGCCTGACAGCGGCCGGTCGGCGGAGTTGGTGAAGGACACTGTGGCCGCCACCTCCCCGCCCAGCTCCAGCGCCTTCGCCTCGCTCTGCACCGTCGGCCTGCCCAGCGCCAGCGCCGGAGGCAGCTCGATCTCCTCGCCGCCGGTCGCCGAGCAGCGCAGGTCGTCGAAGGGCCGCCCGTCAGTCCCGGTGATGCAGGCCGAGCAGGCGAAGGCCTCGTGCCAGTTGTTGGCTATCTTCACCAGGAGCCGGTTCCAGCCTGAGCGCAGCCTGACGGGGATGGTGAACTCGTCGGCGCGCAGGCCGTCGGTCACCTCATCGCGCAGCACCTGCTCGCCGTTGAGCCACACCTGCGCGCGGCCGGTGGTGCCAACCAGCAGCCGGGCCGCGCGCGCCGAGGGGAGGTGCACGCGGGTCATGGCGTAGGCCACCGCGCCGTCGATCTCGTCGAACAGCGCCGCCAGAGGCACCGGGGCCATGCCGCCCTCAGGAGCCACGTAGCGGTGCCATCGCAGGCGCCGCGTCCCGTCGCGGTAGGTCGCGGCGGGGCCCGGATCCCTCTCCGGCGGATAGACCAGCTCCAGGGCCTCGCAGGACTCGTCGTCGAAGGTGCCCACCACCGCCCAGTCGCGCAGGGCTGAGCTGCAGCGACGCAGCCAGGCCCGGGCCTCCTCCGACGGCGGGCCCTCCACGGGGCGGATGGTCATCCCCGCGAGCTGCCAGCCGGTGCCGTTGCTGTAGCAGGGGCCCACCGCGTCGCCATGCAGCGTCATCTCCAGCCGCCCATCGGCGACATCGGCCAGGAAGGTTCGCGTGCTGAAGACACCGCCCCAGTGCTGCGTGCCGAGCAGCGCACTGACACCTCCGACATCGACGTGCGTGACGCTGCAGCGGTAGTAGCCCCCCGGGTCCCCCTCGATCAGCGTCAGCTCGTAGCGCCCCTGGGGCAGGCGCACCGCGAAGGTGGCCGGCTCGGTGCCGCGGAGGTTGTCCCCGTGCAGGGCATCGGGCTCGCCGCCGCCCCGGCCCGAGGCATCAGGCGCCGACAGCCAGCCGTAGCCCTGCTCGTCCGACCACAGAGTGTCCGCGCGCACCTCCGTCCAGCCCTCCGCCGGCCCCTCCTCGCCGAAGTCGAATCGATGCGGCGCGTCGCTCGCCAGCCGCGCCTGCAGCTCCGTGCGCTCCCGCGCCAGGTTCTCCTCGATCACCCGCTCCAGCCTGGAGCCGGCCTCCCGCTGCAGGGCTGTGGCGGCGTCGAGCGCCTTCTCCGTCCGTCCGGCGGCCAGCAGGGCGCGTGCCCGCTGCTCGATCTCCGCCAGGTCGGAGGTCTGCACCTCCCGTCCGTCTGAGGCCACACGAACGCGGTCGAGGCTGCGCCTGCCCTCCGCGAGAGCGCAGGCGGCCTCCAGGGCCTCCCCGCGGTAGATGGCCAGCACGGCGTACTGATCCACGCGCGGCACCTCGACGCGCGCTCGTCCCTCCGCCACCTGCACGTCAAGCTCCACCGGCTCGTCTCCCGGTCGCACCAGCGTGGCCCTGTCGGGGCTCAGCTCGCGCGGTATGCGCACGTCCACGACGAAGTCCTCAACCGGCCGCAGCGTGTCGGCGTTCAGGTCCACATCGTAGTTGGTCAGGTGCACCGCCAGTACCCGGCGTTCCGCGCACAGCCAGGGGTTCGTCCACAGCAGCATCGGGGCGTCGGTGCGTACGGTCGGTGCGCGGCCCAGCGCCGTCTCCACGAGCGCCTGGAGGCGCTGCCGCGCCCCCTGCCGGTCCTCGCCATGCCAATCTTCCATGAACTGGTCCGGCAGCACCACGAAGGCGCCCTCACCGAACGGCACGCGCCCGTCGCTCACGTCTCCGAGCACGTCGGCCAGCGCCGGTCGCTCGCGCGGGTGGTAGTCCTCGTCCCGCGTCCCGATCTCACCCACCAGCACCACCGTGGCGCCCTGCCGCGCCACGCGCTTGAGCGCCTCGGCGTGCCGGTCGCTCATGCAGTCGGCTGCGGGGACGATGATGACGCGGTAGCGGCCCAGGCGGTCGAGCTGGACGCTGTCGTCGAAGACATCCCGATGGCCGAAGATGATCGCCTCATGGGGGATGTGCAGGTCCTCGAGCATCCTGAAGAAGTTGCTGACCAGGCCCGGGTTGGCGATCCCGGTGCGCAGCGCCGAGAAGCTGCGCCAGTAGTGGCTGGGGAAGTTCCAGATCACGGCGACGTCGGCGAGCTGCTCCCGCCGCGTGAACAGCGGCCGGTACCGGGCCGCGAGGCCGAAGTAGTCGCGGTTCACCGCGTAGCGGGGGCCGGCCGTGTCCCCCATCCCCCACAGCCCGACCACGAAGCCGCCGTTGCTGAAGGCGTCCGAGTACACCACGGCCTGCGCAAGGCGACTGTCGGGATGCGAGTGGCTGGGGTACTCGATCGTCCACACGGGCCTGCGGAAGTCGCCGGCAGCGCGCCCGACCTTGTAGAACATCGCCGCCGTGGCCGTCGTGGTGTGCCCGAATGGTGGCTGCACGCAGCCGCCCTCAATCCACACCACGTCCGTGTACTGCGACTGTACCGTGGCGTAGGGCGAGGTCCCCCAGGCGCCCCACTGGTTGCCGTAGACGGCCGGAACGGGAAGGCCCTCATCCGCCGCGCGGCGCTTCGCCGCCGTGGCGCAGTCCAGCCAGGCCTGAAGATGCGCGAAGTACATGAACCGGATGTACTCGCGCACCAGGCGATCCTCCAGCGCCTCCTCCGTGGTGCCTCGCTCCAGGAGATCGCTGATGTAGCGGCGCATGTGCAGGTCCGGGAGTCGGTCCACGCCGATCTCCTCAAGCTGCGCGCGGTCGTAGCGATCGCGCAGCCAGCGTTTGAACTGCCGGTTGGCCCAGTCCGAGAAGTTCCCGTTACCCTTGATGAGCGGCACGCCGATGTTGTCCTGCGTCACGCTGTCGCCGAAGGGTGCCACCCGCGCCATCCCCTGCTTGACCACCTCGTGCCACTTCGGCGCCAGGTGGGTCATGAACTCGGCGCCGCCGTATTGCTCCTCCGGGAAGCGCGCCACCGAGCCGTCGAGCGCGATGGCGATGCCGTTGTCCTCGAACAGCGCCACCGTGTCGGCGCGCGAGAACTGCAGCGCCTCCTGGTACTCGTACTCCTCCGGCGCGGAGCAGCGGATTCCGCGGTGGCGGAAGAACTTCCCCACGTTCATCGACATGCCGCAGTACCAGTCGAGCATGTCCAGGTCGAAGTCCCGCAGCAGCGTCTCACGCTGGTCGCGACCCGTGTAGGGCATGGCGACCACGGCCACGTCGTTGACCCAGTCCACCGCCGCCGGGTCCCACAGCTCCGGCGGCATCTGCTCGTGCA
>JBNGDZ010000184.1:0-8570 GCA_049975765.1 Armatimonadota bacterium | reverse complement strand
TGCCCGCCGTCGGCCGACGGCGAGGGGCCCATCGGCAAGCTGGGGTTGCGACTGCAGTTGCAGCCCGGCGAGCAGCGGACGGTCACGCTGGTGCTGGCCTGGCTGATGCCCACCTTCGAGAAGTACTGGGGCTCGCAGCGAGGCGCCACCTGGCAGACCTGGCACGGCCGGCGCTGGGAGGATGCGCTGGATGTGGCCGCATCGACCGTCGGGCGGCTGAGCGAGCTGGGGGATCGGACGCGGCGCTTCGCGGACGCGCTGTTGTCCTCCACGCTGCCGACCTACGTGCTCGACGCCATCTCCAGCCAGGCCTCCATCCTGCGCACGCCGACGGTCACGCGCCTGCCGGACGGGACGCTCTACGGCTGGGAGGGCTGCCGAGCTCACGAGGGCTGCTGTGAGGGCTCCTGCACGCACGTCTGGGCCTACGCGCAGACGATGGCCTACCTGTTCCCGGAGCTCGAGCGGGGAATGCGGGAGATCGACTACAAGGTGAACCTGCGCGAGAGCGACGGGCACATGCAGTTCCGCATGCCGCTGCCACCGGGCGCCGAGCCCGACCACCGCTTCCACGCCGCTGTGGACGGGCAGATGGGCGGGGTGCTGCGCACGTACCGAGAGTGGCTCATCAGCGGCGACGACGAGTGGCTGGAGGGCCTGTGGCCTTCGGTCAGGACCGCTTTGGAGTATGCCTGGGTGGAGTGGGACGCCGACCGCGACGGGTTGCTTGAGGGCGCGCACCATAACACGCTCGACATCGAGTACCACGGGCCGAACACCATGTGCGGGAGCATGTACCTGGCGGCCCTGCGGGCCGGCGAGGAGATGGCGCGGCACGTCGGCGATGAGGAGGCGGCCGAGCTGTACCGGGAGGTCTTCGAGTCCGGCCGCTGGCTGAGCGACGAGCGCCTCTTCAACGGGGAGTACTACGAGCAGATCATCACCGACCCCGAGGCGCCCTTCCAGTTCGGCCCCGGCTGCATCATCGACCAGGTGCTCGGCCAGTGGCACGCGCGGATGTACGGGCTGGGCGATATCCTCGATCCCGACCACGTCCGCAGCGCCCTTGCGGCGGTCTTCCGGCACAACTTCCGCGAGCACTTCTTCGACCACCACAACACCCATCGGGTGTTCGCGCTCAACGATGACATGGGGACGCTGATCTGCACCTGGCCGCGCGGCGGCAAGCCCGAGGCCCCGGTGCGCTACGCCCATGAGTGCATGTGCGGCTTCGAGTATCAGGTCGGGGCGCACATGATCTACGAGGGGATGCTGCGTGAGGGGCTAACCGTCTGCAAGGCCGTCCGCGACCGCTTCGACGGTATCAGGCGCAACCCGTGGAACGAGTTCGAGTGTGGTAGCCACTACTCGCGCTCCATGGCCAACTACGCCTACCTGCTGGCGCTGTCGGGCTTCCGGTACGACGCCCGCAGCCGGACGCTGTGCCTGCAGCCGCGCATCTTCGCCGACGACTTCCGCTGCTTCTTCTCCGTCGAAGACGCCTGGGGGGTGGTGAGTCACGCACGCCTGGGCGAGGCGGCGCAGGTGACCGTGGAGGTCGCCGAGGGCACGCTCCCGGTTCAGAGCGTGGTGGTCGGCGACCACGAGGTGGAGACCGCCGGGGCGCTGGCGGCGCCCGGCGAGCCGCTGACCGTCACGCTGCGGTGATGCGACTCATAGGTACTGCCCCTCACCGCCTCGCACGTTCCACATGACGGCGACGAGGATGGAGGCCACGGCGGCCCCCGCCGTCCAGACGGCCACCGCGGCGGACCATCCGGCGGCCTCGGCGAGATGGCCGCTGAGTACGACCGTCAGCGCCGCGCCCATCGAGCCGAAGAAGTCGATGAAGCCGCCGGCGGTGGCCGTGGCCTTGCGCGTGGCGATGTCCATGGCCATGGTGTGGCAGATCATCATGTCGGGGCCGTAGGTGCAGGCCCCCACCGCCGCGAGATAGGCCGCCAGCAGCCAGGTGCTCTCCACCGGCACCAGCCGGAATATCGACGTCAGGGCCGCGAGGATCGCCAGCATGATCACCACGATGGGCGCGCGCCGGCGGCCGAACCACACGTCACTGCCATAGCCCGCGATGACGTTCCCCACTATCCCCCCGGCCCAGATGACGGCGCTGATGGCCGCGGCCCGGGAGATGCTGGCTCCCTGCTCGGTGATGTAGGTCAGCGCCCAGATGCCGAAGCCGTAGCGTGTGATCGTCAGACCGAAGAATGCCGCGGCCAGCGCCCAGATCCGCCAGTTGCGCAGCGTCATGGCCATGACGTAGGACCAGCCGATGAACTCGTCGGCCTCCGGGGCCCTCGTCCGGCGCTCCGCGTGATAGTCCTCGACAGCAGGCAGCCCCACATGCTCCGGCGCCCCACGCAGGCGCACGAAGGTGTGCACGGCCGAGGCGGCCAGGATCGCGGCCGGTATCAGGAAGGCCCAGCGCCAGCCGTAGTACTCCACCAGCCAGCCGGACAGCAGCGTCACGAGCATGGCGCCGGTCGGGTAGTCAGCGCCGCGTATTGCCGAGACCCTCCCGCGCTGTGACGGCGGGAACCAGTTCGCGATGGTCTTCGCGCACGCCGGGAAGCCCGATGCCTGGAAGAGGCCGTTGAGGCCCCAGATCAGGACCATCGGCAGCATGGGCCGCGAGAAGGCGAAGGCCACGTTCAGCCCCGCCGAGGCCAGCATCCCCACCAGCAGAAGATAGCGCGTGCGGAGACGGTCGCCGAGAACGCCGAAGACGAGCTGGCCCAGGCCGTAGCCGATGAACAGCGACATGGTGATCTGGCCGAGCTGGCCCTTATCGAGGCCGAGCTCGGAGGACATGGAGGGCAGCGCCGCGGCGATGTTCTGGCGGCAGAAGTAGTAGGTCGCGTAGGTGACGAAGACAGTGGCGAGCGTGCGGACCTGCCATCCACGGATCAGGGTCACAGGAGAACCGTCTGGGGGGCTCGACGCGCTCATGAGGGGCATCTCCAGGCAGGTCTGACCGGCCGGATGACGAAGCTCCGCCCGGACCCGGGCGGAGTTGTATCAGATCGGGGGCCGCCGGTCAAGCGGCGACGGAAGCCAGATCCGGACTTGAACTGCCCATGGAACGCGCGGGCGAGGCGCCCGCGCCCCAGTCACGCGTGTCGGTTGCAGGCGCCCTCGCCGCGCGCCGTTTCACTGCGGTGGCACACGGGCTGCGGTGGCGCTTCTGACCACACGGTGGCGAGAGCACCGGCTTCCCAGCATAGGGCCGCCGTTGCGGACGCCTGATGGCGCGGGACGTGAGGAGGGAGATGGCGATGACCGACGTGCACTGTCACGTGCGCTGGCAGGACTACGACATCGACGATTGGGTGAAGCACTTCACTCGCATCGGCGTGGACCGTGTCTGGGCGCTGGCGTGGGAGAGCTGGTGGCGCCGCGTGCGCGGCGAGTACGAGCTGCCCAGCAGCGACGTTGCCGAGGCGGCCGCCCGCTACCCGGACCTGTTCGTGCCTTTCTGCAGCATCGACCCGCGGGAGGCCGACTTCGACGCGCGATTCGACTACTACGTCGAGCAGGGCTTCCGGGGCTTCGGGGAGATGAAGCTGCGGCTGCGTATCGACAACGATGATGTCCAGCGCATCTACGCCCGCTGCGGCGAGGTCGGGTGGCCGGTCCTCTTTCACATCGACCGCCACCTGCAGCCGGGCGGGCAGTGGTACCTGGCGAACGTCGAGCGCCTGGAGCCGATGCTCCGGAAGTACCCTAACACGCAGTTCATCGGCCACGGCCCGGGCTGGTGGGCGGAGATCTCCGGCGACGCCGATGAGGACCTGGAGGCGTATCCGAAGGGCCCCGTCACCGAGGGCGGGCGGCTGCCGCGGCTGCTTGGGGAGTACGACAACCTGTACGCGGACATATCGGCCGGCTCGGGGCACAATGCGCTGTCGCGTGATCCCGAGTTCGGCCGGCAGTTCGTCATCGACTTCGCCGACAGGCTGATGTACGGCACGGACAACCATGACACCAAGCACATCGAGCTGCTGCGCGCCATGGACCTACCCGAGGCCGTCTTCGAGAAGGTCACCGAGGGCAACGCGCGGCGGCTGATCCCCTGAGGGGGCCGACATGTCATGACAGGAGGCGGCCGACGACACCCGGCACTGCTACTGGCTCTCGCCATCTTGACATCGCTCTCACTCGCCGGCGGGGTGGAGGCCATGCGGCTGTGGGGCCCGACCAGGACGATCTCTCGCGGCGACCTGCGCGTCTCCTTCCCGCAGAATAGCCACGGGCCGGTCGTGGAGTTCCGCGACTGCGTGGTCTTCCGCAACGCCTTCTTCAAGGTCCGCAGCCAGGACTACAAGGCATCCTACTTCAACTCCGATCGCCGCGGCGCCTCCGGCACCTCGACGGAGGTGGACGAGAGCGACATCGGCGGCTGCCCGGCGCTGTCGGTACGCTTCGAGACGCCCCAGCACGGTTACGTGGCCACCTACCGCCTGGTACTGGAGGACGAGCGTACGCTGCGGGTGGAGTATCAGCAGACCTCGGAGACGCTGGAGGACGCGCACCTGGAGTTCTGCCCGCTTATCATCTCGCCGAACCCGGTGATGGGCCGGATGCTGGAGGCCGAGTCCGACGACGGCCGAACGCGCCTTCTGCTCCCCCTGAAGCCCCGGCCTCACGACGAGCGCTTCTTCGACATGCCACCGGCTCGGCGCATCACGGTCTACTCCCGGGTGGCGAGGCTGCAGGTGGCGACCATCGGCGAGACGCCCGGCCTGGGCCTGGTGGACTTCCGGGCCTCGCAGTTCGCCGCTGCGGAGGCGCTGGAGGCCTTCCTGCTCTACGGGCGCTACCGCGTCCCCATCGGCGAGCAGCGCCTCACCCTGCGGGTACGGTTCGAGGAGCCGGAGGGCGGGCCTGAGCCGACGCAACAGATGCTGGAGCAGGCGCGCATGGTGCCGGACCCGCCCCCCGACGAGAATGAGCTGTCGCGGCTGATCGTGCCTCACCCGCAGCAGGTCCAGTGGCGGACCGGAGAGCTGTCGCTGGATGGAGCCGAGGTGCGAATGCCGGCCGGCACGTCCGATGAGCTACTGAGGCGCATGGACCGCATACCGCTGGCGGCGGATGTGCGCCTCGTGCGAACTCAGGACCTGGCGGGGGGGCTGCTGGCGATCGGCGACCGGCCGCCGGCTCGCACAGAGCTGCCGGCACTGCCCGGAGATCTGCCGGAATGGGCCGAAAGGGAGGCCTATTCGCTCGCGGTCACGCCCGGTGGCGCCACGCTGCGGGCTGGCACCGAGCGGGGCCTCTGGAACGGCTGGCTGACCCTGGTGCAGCTCAGCGAGCGCAGCCAGGGCAGCCTCGCGTGCGGTTCCATCGCGGACTGGCCGGGCCTGCGCCTGCGCGGATACCACTTCAACCCGCGGCGGATCTATCCCAATGAGGACCTCGCCGGGGCGCTCATTGAGCTTCTCGCCAGACTGAAGTACACGCACGTCACCATGCAGTTCAAGGGAGACCTGGAGCTGCAGTCGCATCCGGAGGGATTCGATCCGGAGCGACACTGGACCCAGGAGCAGATCGGATCGCTGGTGGAGCACGCCCGGGCGCTGGGCTTGGAGCCGGTACCTGAGATGAAGCTCATCGGCCACGCCCGCTGGGCGCATGGGGGAGGTACCACCGGCAAGCCGCTGGAGCAGCTCCCTCACCTGCAGGGCCTCTTCGACCCCTCGGGGACCACCTTCTGCCCACAAAGCGAGGAGGCGGCTGCGCTGGCGCGGGCGATCATCGACGAGGTGGCGGCGCTTTTCGGGCAGCCCGAGCTGTTCCACATCAGCGGGGACGAGGCCGGCGGCTGGGCGAGCTGTGAGCGCTGTCAGGACGAGGACGCCGGGCGGCTTCTCGCTGACTGGGTCACCATGCTGCACGACCGCCTCGCCGGCCACGGGTGCCGCACCATGATGTGGGGGGATATGCTGCTGGAGCCGGAGGGGTACCCGGACTTTACGGCCGCGCACGCGGTTCGGGGCACCGAGCGCGCCATCCGGTGGCTACCGCGCGATATCGTCATCGCCGACTGGCACTACGGCGGCAATGAGGCCTTCCCCACGGCGCGCTACTTTCAGGAGCAGGGGTTTGAGGTGGTGGGCTGCCCGTGGCAGTCGCGAACCGGCATCCTCAACTGGGGCCGGCAGCTTGCCGAGCAGGGCGCCCTCGGAATCATGGGCACCTCCTGGCACAAGCTGATGTCGAGCCTCGACACGCTGGCGGTCGTCGCTGAGGCGGCCTGGAATCCACTCGCGGCCGAGGAGCACGTGGCCGCGTACGACGCCGCAAGCCTGGTGATGGACCGGCTGGAAACGCTCATGGCCGCCGGCGGCGAGCGAATCGGCGGGGCGCGCACTATCGACCTGTCCGCGCACGCCAACGTGTCGATCCGCGACGAGCGAGCAGGCGACGGCGAGGGCTGGCTGGACTTCGGGCCGCTGCGTGACCTGCGCGAGTTCCCTGTAGGCAAGGTGTCGCTGCTGGGAGTACCGTTCGAGGTCCCGCGCGGCGAGGCGAACGGCATCATGCTGCACAGCCCCGTTCCGCCCTGCGACCGTCTCCCCCGCGAGGTCAGCGGCATCGAGGTGGGCGTGACCGCGAGGCGGCTTCACCTCCTCATGGGCTACGGCTTCGACCCCATGGGCCGCCCGCCGGTGGCGACGCTGCGGCTGCGCTACGATGCCGGCGAGGCGCAGGAGGTGCAACTGCAGGCCGGAACGGGCGTGCGGCACTGGCTGGTGCGGGAGATGACGCGGGGCATCGCCGAGCCGCCGCTCACGCTGAGGACGGCCTGGCGGGGGCGGACGCTGGACGGCACGCCGGCGCGCGTCTCGCTGATCACCGTGGACTGCGATGCCGAGCGGACGCTGCAGTCGATTGACCTGCTCGCCACAGACGCCGAGGCCGCGGTTTTCGTGCTGGCAGTGACGGCTGAGGTGGCCGCACCATAGATGCGATCACCCTCGAACCATGCAACATCTAGGCACATGACACCGAGAGGAGCGAGACGATGAGCATCGACGTCGTGGTCGTCGGCTACGGAAGCGCCTTCGGGATGGGCCACCACCATTGTGAGTGGGTGCGCAAGACCAGGGGCATGCGTCTTCTGGGCGTCTGCGAGCCCGACGACGAGCGCCGGAAGGTCGCCGCGGAGACCGAGGAGGTACCCACCTACGAGGACATGGACCAGGTGGTGGCCGATGACGAGGTGGACATGGTGGTGCTGGTGGTGCCCCACAACGTGCACGCCCCGCTGGCCATCCAGGCCATGGAGGCCGGCAAGCACGTCATGACCGAGAAGCCGATGTGTGTGACGACCGAGGAGGCCGATGAGATGATTGCGGCCTCCCAGGACAATGGCGTGACGCTCACCGTCTACCATAACAGGCGCTGGGACGCGGACTTCGTGACGGTGAAGCACCTCATTGACGACGGCTGTCTGGGCGAGGTCTTCATGGTGGAGTGCGCGATCTCCGGGCATCGTCCGCCGGGTGGGTGGCGCCGCTGGGAGAAGTACGGAGGCGGCCAGATTCGCGACTGGGGCGCGCACGTGCTCGACCAGATGTGCCTCATCGCCAACGCCCCGGCGACCCGGGTCTTCGCCGACTTCGAGCACCGGGTCTGGACCGACATCATGGACGTACCCACGCACTCGCAGGTCATGATCGAGTTCGAGTCGGGCGTGTGGGCGGAGGCCACCTTCAGCAACATCTCGTTCGCACCGAAGCCGCGCTGGCGGGTGTGTGGCGAGAAGGGCGGGCTGCTCAAACAGTCCGGCGGCGGCGGCACGGTCAGCCTCTACCACGAGATCGGCGGACAGGCATCAGTAAGTGAAGTGCCCTGCCTGGAGCCTGACCTGGCTGAGCTCTACCAGAACGTGGTCGACCACATTGCCGAGGGTGAGGAGCTGATCGTCAAGCCGGAGGAGGCCCGCCGATACGTGGCGATCTTCGAGGCGGCGTATGAGTCCGCCGAGACGGGCCAGGCGGTGGCGCCGAAGTAGGACGGGCGGACGGGCGTTTCCGCGCGTGGGGCCGGTTGACAGCCAACGCCTCCGGGCCGGATGGATCGGGTGCACTGCGTAGGATCGATCACATCGACCGCGCAGGTCGCGCTTCCGGCGTGGTCCTGTCGCCGGCCCCGGTGCTGTCCACCAGGCGATCGCTGCCGTTACGCGAGCGCAGGCTCGCGTGGAGAGGCCGGACCACCGTCCGGCCTGCTCTCTCCCCGAGCTATGAGCTAACGAACTGCCGCGGCCCGGACAACGGCCCTGGCGGCCCGCGACGGATGTGCCTCGCGCCGTGCCTATGGCAGGACCAACGGCGGGCCGGACAGTGGTCCGGCCCCTCCATACGGCACGACAGGCACGGCAACGGCCGGGCACGTGAGGTGCCTGCCAACTGACCTGCGTCGCGTGATCCGTACTGCGCAACCACCGGTTCTGCACCGGATATCGCGTAGGTCGGGCTTCCAGCCCGACCCTGTCGCCGGCCCCGGTGCTGTCCACCAGGCGATCGCTGCCGTTACGCGAGCGC
>JBNGDZ010000183.1:4966-8603 GCA_049975765.1 Armatimonadota bacterium | reverse complement strand
CAAGACCTGTCAGAACCGCGACGTGGTGCAGATCCAGAGCGCCATCGACAGCATCGAGGCCCAGCTCGCCGGCCTGGAGGACACCGTTGTCCAGCAGCTCAGCGAGCAGCCGAACCCGCTGCACGACGATGCCGTGCAGCGGGTCGTGGACCTTCGCGTGCAACTGGCGGGGGCGCGAGCGAGGAAGGCCGAGACCGAGGCGCTCCTGGCCGCGGCCCGCGGCCGCATGGCGGAGCTGCCGGCCGTGGCCCGCGAGTACATGCAGATCCAGCGGCTGCGCCAGGTGCAGTCCGGAGAGCTGACGTCGGTGGAGCAGGCCCTGTGGAAAGCTGAGATCGAGGAGGAGCGGGCCAGGAGCGCCGAGCAGTTCTCGGTTCTGGACGAGGCCACGCCGCCCAGCGAGCGCGCCGGCCCCGCCACGGCCCTGAGCGCCGGCATCGCATTTGTGGCCCTCATGCTGCTGCAGGGCCTGTTCATCATCGACCGTCGCTGGTTCGGCGGGTAGCGGACCACCCAGGCGGCATGGGGTCTGACGCGTTCGGCCCCGGCTACCCGCTCTTGATGTCGATGACGGGCGAGCCGTCGAAGGCGTCCAGACCCTCCACAGTGAGCTGCAGACCCTCGCGCGAGATCAGCCGCACGCGCGTCATGCCGATGGGGTTGGGGCGCATCGGGGAGTGCACCGCGAAGACGCCGTGCAGCGGAACCGAGCCATCCCCCCTCGGATGCACCTGCGTGATCCCACGATCCGCCGGCTTGAGCTCGTGCATCCAGTACAGCACCCAAAGGTGCTCGCGCTCTTCAATCCGCAGGAGGCACTCCTCGTACTCGGGGCGCACCTCGATGACCTGACGGAGCGGAGCGCCCTCGTCATCCTCCGGTCGCCCCTTCACGATGGCGACGGGCTTGATGTCGATCGGCAGCATGGTATGACATCCCGTATAGACGTCGGGCTGACGCCGGGCCAGGCCATGGTCCGGCCCGCTCCATACGACGCAACTCGATGCCGTTCCCGGGCACGGACACTGCAGACCCCCGGTCTCGGTCCGTGCGCGGTTGTCTTTGGCTGACCTCACCCCCATCTCCGACCGCGTCGGGCATCCCCCCATCGGCGCCAGCTTAGGCCATCGTGGAGAGCGCTGAGTGCTTGAGGCGGCTGGAGGCCTCTTCGCCTGCGACGTCTCGGCGTGTCGCGGACGTGGCGCGCCAAGCTCGACCAGTTACCAGTCAGGGCGCGCAGGCCGGTCACGCGTGTGACCCTCGTGCGCAGTGTGTCACTGAGCATCCGATACAGCCGCCATTCGCTGAGCGGCCTGGGGCCGGACCCGCAACGACATGTCGCACAGTCCATAGGCCGGACACATCCGCCGCAGCTTTCCGCCGCGGACTGTCCGCGTCATCCCCGCTCCGCGCAGGTCGGCCTGCGCCTGACGCGGACGTCGGACGCAGTCAGCCCTCGTCGCGAGGATGGGCCGGGTTCGGGTGGGTGGCGAGATCAGCCTGCCTTCCCGGCGCAGCAACTCCCCGCCGCAGACTGTCTGCGTCACCCCCGTTCCGCGTAGGTCGGCCTGCGCCTGACCACGCGAGTCAGGCGCCGGTGAGCGCGCTTCGGCGCGCTCAGCTTCCAGCCCGACCGCGTTCGTCAGGGCAGGAGATTCAGCCGCCCCAGCGACTCCCCGCCGGCGACGGTGCGCGGCACCCACGAGAGCGGCCGCAGCTCCGTGTCCAGCCGCCGGAACTGGGCCTCCCAGTCTGTCCCGGGATCATCGCTCAGCGCCGTCAGCGGCAACGTGGCGTCCACGAGCCACCCCCCCTCGGCAAGCTCGCTCGCGACCGTGGCGCCCCAGTCCCAGTCGCGGTGGGCGCCGGCCAGATCGACGAGCTCGTCGCGCACAACCCCGTTGGCGTTCACCCGTAGACGGGCCACGCGCTCACCGCCGGCCGCGCGCAGCAGCACCTCCACACAGTCCTCTCCCGCCAGATCGGCGTCGCGCTCCTCGTCCCGAACGATGAGCGCATCGGGGTCCGGCACCGCGCTCTCGAAGCGCACCTTCAGGGCCTCCCCCGAGCGCGCCAGCCTTACCATGACCGGCTTCACCGGCGGGGCGCCGGTGGCGTCGCGCAGCTCCACCGCTGCCATCGCCGCCAGCGCCTCATCCGGCGTCAGGCCGGCGGCGAACTCCGGAACCGACGCCGAGGCGGACTGCTCCACCTCAAAGACCCTCGGCACCAGGTAGCAGCTCTCCAGCACGAGATGGGTAGCCACCGGGGGCCTGCGCATCAGCAGCGTCATGCGCTGTACGTCGCTGAGGACGGTGGCGCGGCGCACGTCGTTGAGGTCGATTGCCACGTCATGCAGCGCGTCGGCGGGCAGGGGGAAGTACTCCGCCCAGAAGCCGCGCGGGCCGGCCACCGCCACGCCGATCTCGGACTCGACCTCCAGCAGGTTCATCACCCGCACTACCAGGCCGCCGAACCCCGACCAGTCAGAGAGCAGTAGGGACCGCTGGTCGGGCTGGAAGGAGATGCCCGGCCACTGCGGGCCGCCCTCCTCCCAGCGCTCGAACCGCATGTGCAGCCATGTGCCGTCGCGGCCCGCAAGCTCGCCCAGCTCCACCGCCAGCCCGGCGCCGGGGGGCGACAGCTCCATCTCCGGCTCCGGGGCGACCGCCGTCACCCGTGGCAGGTCAGGCACAATGTACTCGGGCCGCGGGGTCGGCTCCGGCGGCTCCCGGCCCACCTCAAGCTCGCCGGCGCGTAGCTCCTGCGCGATCTCGGCGACCTCGGCTCGCAGGTCCTCCATGGTGTTGAGGGTAGCGTGATCGCGAATCATCCGCCAGGAGTAGGCCATAACGCCGCCACCCACCCCGCGCAGAAAGTCCATAACCTGCTGGCGGACCTGCGCGCGCGTGGGCCTGGGCTCCCAGGTGGTCCCATGGAAGGCCTGGTAGATGCCGATCATCTCCACGTCCGGGTCGCGCTCGCGCATCACCGGCACCATCTCTCGGAGGCGATCCTCGATCAGCCAGGCGCGGAAGGAGCCCCGGCGCGCCGGGTAGATGTACACGCCCGCCGCGTCGCACACGTCGCGGTCGAAGTTGGTCAGGGCCGCGGGGTCGGCGAAGCCCGCCACCACCACATGGCCGTAGGGTTCGCCACTCTCGTCCACGTCCCACTGGCGGATCAGCCGGTAGAGGTTCCGCAGGGCGGGGCGCTGCGTCCCGGTGCGCTTCTTGTCATCGAGGACCCAGAAGCCCCACAGATTCGGGGAGGCCTTGACGCGATCCAGGTGCTCGCGGAGTGTGCTCTGCTCGAACAGAAAGGTGCCCTCCGGATGCGCCGCCGGCCGGGTCCCGGCCGCACCTCGTTGGGCGACAAGCACCCTGCCCTCCGCCTTCGAGGCGTAGGCCACGGCCTCATCCTCGATCCACAGCAGGCCCTGGTCGGGCATGGCGCCGGCGGCGGTCATCGGGATGACCTCGTCGTCAGCACCCACATCGGCCGTCAGCCGGGCGCTGCCGGCGTAGCGCAGGAAGTTGGCCATCACGCCCATGCCGCCCTCCAGCGCGATCCGGCCCAGCTCGGTCTCGGGGTCCAGCAGCGCGTTGGAGGAGCGGTGCTCGTAGCAGAAGACCAG
>JBNGDZ010000183.1:0-4866 GCA_049975765.1 Armatimonadota bacterium | reverse complement strand
CGCCAGGCAGGCAGACCACGCCGGCATCACGAAACCCCCCCGCGTTATGAACGCCCAGGAAGCGGGTGCTGCAGCCGTGGCGCGCTCGGGGCACCATCGCCGCGGGTCCATGAGCAGCATGGCGCCGGCCGTCGTCGGCGTCGTCCTCGCGGTGTCGGCGGGCGGCGCTGGAGCGGGGGGCCCGATGGACGAGAACTCGGCCCAGATGCCTGTGGCGCAGGAGGAGACTGCAATGTGGGCCATCGACGTGCTGTCACAGCCGCCGGTCGTGTACCCGGCGGAGGGCTTTGAAGAGGAGGGCGTGGAGGCACTCTTCTTCGAGGGCCTCCCCTGGCGGGGCGAGCCGACGCGGGTGTTCGCATGGATGGGCGTGCCTGAGGTGGACGAGGGCGAGACGGTCCGGGGGATGGTCCTGGTGCATGGTGGGGGAGGCACGGCGTTCGCGGAGTGGGTGCGGCTGTGGAATGAGCGCGGTTACGCGGCGATCGCCATGGACACCTGTGGCTGCCTCCCCGGTGGCGAGCCGGGCGAGCGCCCCCGGCACGAGATGGGCGGGCCGCCCGGGTGGGGCGGCTGGGAGCAGATCGACTGGCCGCGCGAGGACCAGTGGACCTACCACGCCGTGGCCGACATCCTTCTGGCGCACTCGCTGCTGGCCTCGCGTCCCCAGGTGGACGCCGGGCACATGGGGATCACGGGCATCTCCTGGGGCGGTTACCTGACCTGCATCGCCGCGGGCGTAGATCCGCGGCTGCGGCTGGCGATCCCCGTCTATGGCTGTGGCTTCTACCCCGACACGAGCTTCGCCGACCGCCTGGATGAGCTGTCCGACGTGCAGCGCAATCACTGGCTGGCCTGGTGGGACCCGTCGAGCTATCTGCCGTCCGCCGGGATGCCGATGCTGTGGGTCACGGGGACGAACGACTTCGCCTACTGGCTGCCCGCGCTGCAGAGCTCGTACCGCGCCGCGCCCGGCCCGCGAACGCTCTGCATCCGCGTGCGCATGCCGCACGGCCACGAGCCCGGCTGGTCGCCGGCGGAGATCTACGTCTTCGCGGACAGCATCCTGCGCGACGGGCCACCCTTGCCTCACTTTGCGGGGCAGGAGCGCAGGGGCGGCACCATCACCGCGAGGGTCCACAGCGAGGTGCCGCTGGCGCGCGCGGAGCTGGTTTTCACTCGCGACGGCGGCCTCTGGCCGGAGCGCGAGTGGGAGACCGCCCCTGCCGCCATCGACGGTGGCGTGATCACCGCGAAGGTGCCGGAGGGCGCGCGGCTATACTACCTCAACGCAATCGACGAACGCGGGCTGCTCGTCAGCTCCGAACACCAGTCCTCTGGTGAGTGAGCGGCCCGAAGGGCAGGACGCGCTCACCGCCCCGGCGAAACGGGAGGCCGAGACGACGGCGACCATACTCCTGTGCTGTGAGCTGATGCCTCATGTCGCTGGCATTCACCGATCTGATGAATGACCGCACCGGCTGCCTGGCGGAGATGCTCGACGTGGGCCGGCGCTACCTGAAGGAGAGCTCGCCACACGCGCTGCTGCGGCGCGTGGGCGATGTCATCGACGAGGTCCCCGTGGCGCCGTGCCCCGATAAGCGCTGGTTCCAGGAGTCCTACGGCCGCGAGGTGACCGACCGGCCCGACGACCTGCTGGCCGGCGAGGGCCTGTTCTACCTCACCGAGCAGCGGCGGCTGTTCCTGGACTGCACCGGCGGGCACTACCAGATGACCTGGGGCTACAACCACCCGGAGCTGACGGCTCTGCTGCTGGACGGCATCGAGCGCGGCATCGTGTGGGACAACCACAGCAACATCCCCCCGGCGCCTGCCAAGCGCCTCACGGAGAAGCTGGTGGAGCTGGCCAACCCCGGGCGGGATCTCGATGAGCTGCGGGACGATCCCGACAGCCTCAACACCGTGCTGTCGGGCACTGCCACAGGAACCGTCGCCTGCGGCGCGGCCATGAAGATGATGCTCCTGCACCACCACGCCTCCGGGGCGCCGGTGTTCGTGGTACTGGACGGCAACTACCACGGCACCGACCTGTTCGCCCAGCGACTGCGCGGGATGTGGCCGGAGTACTTTCACAACGTGGAGATCGTCGCCGTCCAGCCGAACGATGGCGCGGAGCTGGAGGCCGTCTTCGCCGACCTCGGCGAGCGCGTGGCCGGCTTCTGGGCCGAGCCCGTGATGATGAACCGCGAGGCCATCGTGGTCGAGCCGAACTATCTGCATCTGGCCCGGGAGCTGTGCAATGAGCACGGGGCGCTGATGGCTATCGACGAGATCCAGACCGGCTTCTGGGTGCCGGAGGTCATCTACTGCACTCGCATCGGCCTGGAGCCGGACTTCATCGTGCTGGGCAAGGGCATGACCGCCGGCTTCCACCCGCTCTCGGCGCTGGTCTACCGCAGGCGGCTTGACGTGCTGGAGCAGTACGACGCCATCAGCACCAACGGCAACGCTGCGCTGGCCGCCTACATCGCCCTGGGCTGCATCCAGCTCATCGAGCGGCAGGCCGAGCGCATCGATCGCGCCGGACGGGCCTGGCATCGGGCGCTGGAGGGGCTGGCCGAGGAGTTCCCGGAGACGCTGGTCGAGGCCCACGGCGTGGGACACATGTCGGCCCTGAAGTTCCGGGACCGCGAGGAGTGCCTGGGCTTCCACCGCGCGGCGCTTGAGCGCGGTCTGTGGATGCGCGCGCACACCTATCACGAGGGTCACAGCACGCTGCTGACCAAGTTCGCCCTGCCGCTGGACGAGGATGCCATCGAGTTCACCGCCGACGCCCTGCGCGAGCTGCTGCAGAGCGGGGTCTGGCGGTCGTGAACACACCGGTCGCGTATCGGGGCCAGGCCGGCGATCACTCACAGGTGCACTCTTTCCCATCCCGGCCACCGCTGCCGAGGAGAACGTCATGACGCATCCATACTTCGAGTACACGGACGTGGATCGGCGCTTCTTCGCGGAGCGTATCGACCCCCTGCTGCCCGACCGCGTCTTCGACGCCCACCGCCACGTGCAGCTACCAGAGCACCTCGGTGAGAGCCGCGGGCGCTTCAAGCGCGGCGCCTTCCCGGAGGAGATCGCCGGGCCGGAGTCCGTGGAGCAGGCGCGGCTGGGCTACGAGATCATGTTCCCGGAGCGGGAGGTGCAGTTCCTGGGCTTCGGCTCCCCGGCGACCAACTGCGAGGTCATCGCCAACAATGCCTACGTCTCCGGGGAGCTGGCGGGCACGGGCTCGGCCGGACTGGCGCTGAGCCGGCCGGAGTGGAGCGCCGACCGGCTGCTCGGGGAGCTCCGCCGCCCTGCCATCATCGGGGTCAAGCCCTACGAGCGTCTGATCGAGGGCTTCGAGGGCGGCGACGTGAGCATCTTCGAGTTCCTGCCGCACGAGCACCTGGCGCTGCTCGACGACCTGGGGGCGTGGGTGACGCTGCATCTGCCCCGCGCGCAGCGGCTGGCGGATCGCGGCAACATCGACGAGATCCTCGAGATCCGGCGGCGCTACCCGAACGTGGTTCTGGTCATCGCGCACCTGGGGCGCTCCTACGCCGGGCGCTACGCGCGCGAGGGCTTCCCGCCGCTGGCGGGGGACCCGGGTATCCTCTTCGACAACTCGGCGGTGCTCAACCCCGCGGTGCACGCTCTGGCGCTGGACCGCTTCGGCCCCAGGCGCATACTGTGGGGCTCCGACCAGCCGGTCTTCTACATGCGCGGGCGGCGGCGGTGGGAGGGCGATCGTTACATCAACCTCACCAGCGGGGACTACTCCTGGAACACCGAGCGCGAGCCGCCGGAGGTGGAGGCCACCTACACGCTCTCGCTCTACGAGGCCGTCGCCGCCTGCCTGGACACCATCATGGCCCTGGGCTTCGGCGAGGCCGAGATCGAGGCCATCTTCCACGACAACGCGCGGGCGCTGGTCGATGAGGTCCTCGGGCGCAGGGAGAGCTGGTGATGGCGCAGCGCGCGGAGGCCCTGATGGGGCTGGACCTGGGCACCACCGCCGTGAAGGTCGGCCTCTTCGACGCCGGCAGCGGCGAGACGCTGGGGGTCTCCCGCGCCGAGTACTCCCCTCACTCCCCGCGCGCCGGATGGGTGGAGCTGGAGGCGGAGCAGTACTGGCGCGCCACGGTCGAGGCGACCCGGGCGGCGATGGCCGAGGCCGGCGGCCCGCAGGTGCTGGGCATCGGGCTGTCCAGCCAGGGCCAGACCTTCCTGCCTCTGGACGCCCAGGCACGACCGCTGCGGCCCGCGATCGTCTGGCTCGACACGCGGGCGGAGGATGAGGCGCGCAGGCTCAACGAGGCGCTTGACGCAGGGGAGCTGCGGCGGCGCCGCGGCGCGGCTGCCATCAACGCCATCGACTCGGCGCCCAAGATCCTCTGGCTGCGCGAGCACGAGCCCGAGGTGTGGGGGCGCACGCGCTACCTGATGATGCTGCCCGACTACCTGGGCCTGCTGCTGACCGGCGAGCGCAGGCTGGACCTCAGCAACGCCGGCAGCACCGCCATGGTGGACCGGACCATCGATGACTGGTGGCAGGAGGCGCTGGACGCGGTGGGCGTGCCCCGCCAGTGGCTCAGCCCCCTGGGCCATCCCGGCGACCTGCTGGGGCACCTCACCCCCGATGCCGCCGGGGAGCTGGGCCTGGAGGCCGGGACGCCGGTGGCGCTGGGCGCCAACGATCAGCTTGACGGAGCGGTGGGCGTGGGCAACGTGGAGCCCGGCCTCGCCTCGGGGACCGCCGGCACCGCCATGGCGATCGTCGCCACCGCCGCGGAGCTTGCCGGCGACCCGGGCGACGGCGTCCTCTGGGGCAAGCACCCGGTGCCGGGGCTGCGCTACATCCTGAGC
>JBNGDZ010000182.1:0-8605 GCA_049975765.1 Armatimonadota bacterium | reverse complement strand
GTGCGTTCGCGCATCCCCCTCTCCCTGGCTCGCTGCGCTCGCAGGCGGGAGAGGGGAGGACGGCCGACGGCAACGGCAAAGCACAACGGCCAGCGTGCGGCCTTGCCTTTGTCCACATCGTGGCGGACGGCGCTTCGCGGGGTTTGCCGCAAGCGCTGCTGATAGCTGACCGCTCCGAGCTAC
The DNA here is from genome assembly GCA_049975765.1 of Armatimonadota bacterium. Taxonomy (GTDB): domain Bacteria; phylum Armatimonadota; class Zipacnadia; order Zipacnadales; family UBA5352; genus JAYENL01. The sequence continues at coordinate 8,422 of JBNGDZ010000182.1, read as the reverse complement.
TCCTCTTTCGCCCAGCCCGGTGCCCTATCGGGCACCGACGGCTTCACCCAGTCCTCCGGCTGCCGCGTCAGCGGCTCGAGGGTTACTTTCCGCACGCGGAGGGGATCCGTGACATCCCCATGCACGCCGACCGTCACGCCCACAAGCTGCCGCTGCGGCTCGACGTACCAGTTGTCGAGCGGCCGGCCCTGCAGCAACTTCCGCCCGTCCAGGTAGGCCGCCACGGTCTGGCGATAGACCTCCAGCGTCAGCGCGCACTTGCGGTTGACATGCACCTCATGCTCCGGGTGGAGGGTGCCGAGCCGGGTTCCGGAGGGCCGCACGAAGTGGTGATAGCGGTCGGCCAACAGATTCTCGCATCCGGCGCCGAAGCCAACGCTTGGATCGGGCCACGAGAAGACGATCCCCGCCTGGAAGCGGTCGTCGTCGGGCGGGAACTCCAGGTGCACAGTCATGCGGTAGTCGTCCTCCACGCTGCCGGGGAACAGCACGAAGCCGCCCTCGCCCTCCGGGTGCAGGACGAAGGAGCCGTCGTCGGCCATCTCCCAGTTCCCGCTGACCGTGTGGCAGCGGCCGAGGGGCAATCCAGGCACCAGGGCGATAGTCGTGCCCTCCGCCATGGCTCTTTCGATCCGCATCCCCTCCAGCCGCTGGCCGGCGTAGTCGATGACCGCCTGTGAGCCGGCCTCCTGCACCACCTGGCGATAGAGCACCTCCGCCTTCTGCAGATCGCCGGCCGCGGCGGCGGCATCGGCCTGGCTGATGGCGTCGGCCTGTGGCGAGGTGTGGACGGCAACATCGGTGCGGACGGTGAGGGGAGCAGTGTCGAAGATCCGGTCCAGCGCCGTCGCGTCCAGGTCATCGCCGACCAGCGCGAGCTGCTCGCGGGCCTCCTCCCACCGCTCCCCCCGCCACGCGGCCCCGGCCCACCACGTGCGGATGCAGTCCTCAGGTATCGTGCTGTCGGGCTCTGCCAGGTAGCCCTCGAACATCTCGACCAGCCGCCGGTGGACGTCCTCTCGCTCCCATAGCTCGAGACGGCCGTCCTCTTCAGCGATGTACTCCGCCGCCTTCATGAGCATGTAGGGCACGTCGGTGTCGAAGCGCCCCGTCTCCAGGCACTCCACGCCCAGTTCCCACACCGCCTCATGGGTCCCGCCCCAGCGCGGCATCAGCGCCCACATCAGCTTGTAGTAGGCCCGCATGTAGTCGAACTGGGCGGCGACGGCGCGGTCGAACCAGGCGCGAAGCTCGCCCCTGCCAGTGCCCTGTCCCATGGCGACGCTGATCATGTGCGCGGCGGGCTCCGGCCAGTCCTGGCGGATCTCCCAGGCCTTCTCAAGGTGCTGGCGAGCTTTCCCCAGATGCTCGCGGAAGCCCGCAGCCCCCTCCTCGGTTACCTCGACCGCCGCGCCCTCTCCGCGGTACGCCCACGCCAGCTCTATCTCGGCGGCCCCGAGCAGTGTATGCTCGAACCATGGATCAAGGGCGGTGAAGTTGTGGTATCCCTTCTCTGCCGCCTCACGGATGTGCGCCACCTTCTCGATCAGGTCCTCGAGACGCTTCTTGCTGTTGAGCTTGTCCACCGCCGGATAGAGCCAGGTGAACAGGGCCCGCGGCTCCATCCCCTGCATGGGCACGTTCCGCAGCCCTCCACCGATCTCCGTCGCCAGCACGTCGAGCTGGCTGGCCGGATTGTCGGTCGGATGGTCGCCGGTGCGGCAGAAGATGTCGTAGCCCACGTACTCCTTTCGCCAGGTCGCCAGATCCGGGTAGTCCGGGGTGTCAGGGCCCATGGCACCGCTGAAGAACAGCAGCTCCTGGGCCTCCCAGATCCTGTCGTTCTCGTAGGCGGTGATCCCGGCGGCCATCAGCGCCAGCAGGTCCTTACACTCGGTATCCGCCAGCGCCCGGGCCAGCCTCTTCCCCGACGGAGCGTCCGGCGCATCGGCCTGGCGCTTGGCGTAGGCCTCCAGCATGGCGATGGCCTCGGCGTCCCAGGCCGGATCGCGCAGGCCCATCTCCTTGTAGAGATCCACGCTGAACCGGCGCAGCAGCGCCACGCGCGCCTCAGCAAACTCCTTCGCCGCCTTCTCGGTGTCCCGGTCCGCGGGCAGCGGCTTCGGCTCATAGTCGATGAACTCGGCGGACCGCCTGGCCGCCTCCTCCGCCTCGCCGCCCGTCTCAGCCGCCTCCTGAGCCCGATCGGCCGGCTGCGTGACCTTCTGGGTTCGTCCACAGGTCCGCGATGAGGATCGGCACAGTCAGTACGACAGGAGCGAATGACCGGCATCGGAGAGACCGCACCATCGATGCTCCCCCCAGCCGTTGGCCCGGCGCCCTCGTGCCGCACAGGCGACGCCTCCCACTGCGCGACGGAGGAGACAGCAATCCGCCGGCACTCAGACGCAGGGCGTGATCAGGTAGTCTTACCTCACTTCTCGACAAAGCTCACAATGACCTGCGCCCTGCTGTGAGTAGGGCGAGGGCACCACGCTCTACTTCGGCGGCATGTGGCTGAGCACGCAGCGATGCCGCCTCTCACCCTCGCGCGTGACGGCGTCCTAGTGCAGAGCGCACCGCTCGCCCAGCTTCGCGGCCGGCCGCCGCCGGCAAGGATCTGCCCCCGTTCTCAGTCTCCCGTATAGGTAGTCCACATCCCCGGATCCGTGCGCCTGATCCACTTGGCATGTCCGTCCGCGAAGACGTAGTTGCCCCCCTCGTTATGGCGTCGCACCACCCCACCGTAGTGGCCCTCGAATCTGCCGTAATCGATGATGTCCCGGAAGTCCGTAGCATCCCCGCGCACATAGACCTCAGGGGCAGCGCTGCCGCACAGTTGGATGGTGCCGGCCGGCTCCTTGACATCGGCCATCGATGGTCCCCATGCCATCGCCGGGCAGGAGGTCCCGTCCAGTGCCTGGCCGATGGATGGGATGGCATAGGAACCCTCCAGGGGGTCCGGAAGGCCGGGAGGGCGCATGTAAGTGTACGCCCAGTTACCGGACGGGCACACAGCCACCTGGTAGTTCTTGATATAGGGCTGGGCCTGGTCAGACCACCAGTAGAGTCCGCTGGACGTGTACATGTAGTTGCGCGGATAGTGCTCGTCGTAGTCGTTCGCGTACATCATGGCCGCGAGGCCGAGCTGCTTCATGTTCGACAGGCAGCTCGCCTGCCTGGCCTTCTCTCGCGCCCTCGCGAACACTGGAAACAGTATCGCCGCGAGGATCGCGATGATGGCGATCACCACCAGGAGCTCGATCAGCGTAAACCCCCTGCGTCCAGACATCGATGCGCCTCCTTTCGAGCGGCTATTGCTTTCGAGGCGGACGATGGCTTTGCAGCGTACATGCAACAGGGCTCACCTCCGGCTGCGAGGTGAGCTCTGACACGCAGAAGACCGTCCCGGGCCTAATCCGACCGGCCGGCCATTCGCGACCCTGAACGTCTCGTCCTCCTGACACTGCTGCGCGACTACCCTTCGTTCCCGCCCCGAAACACAGCACCCCCACGTCACTTGCTATCTGTCAGTGTTCTCATTCGTCACTCTCTTCCGGGATTCCTCCCTCTGAGAGATGATGCGTCTTTCGGTCATGCAAAGGCGTACCCGTTCAGCCGAGCCGATGACCAGCTCCCGCGCGTCAGTCCGCCCTCCGCCACCGTGGGCCGCTGGGCGTGTCCTCGATGACGATGCCCTGCTCCAGGAGCTGATCGCGTATCTCGTCGGCGCGGTCGTAGTCCCCCTCTTCTCGCGCCTGCTCCCGCTCGGCGATCAGCGCCTCGATCTCCTCATCGACGCTGCCCTTCTCATGGGCGATGATCCCCAGCACGGTGTCGGCGTCGCGCAAGAACTTCAGCGCCTTCTCGGCGCCGAGCCGGCTCAGCCTGGCGTTGGCCAGCACCGGGTTGACCTCCCGCACCAGCTCGAAGACCGCCGCCATGGCGCCGGGGACGTTGAGATCGTCATACAGTGCGGCGTCGAACTTCTCCCCCGCGGTCTCCACCTCTGGGGCCAGATCCTCGCCCTGTGTTCCCGCCGGGATCTCCTCCAGGCGGTCGGCGAAGTCCCAGAGCCCGCGCAGTGCCTGCTGGCTCTGCTCCAGGCCCTCGAGGGTGAAGTTGAGCTGCCGGCGGTAGTGCGCGGACATCAGCAGGTGGCGGATGGCGATGGGGTCGTAGCCCTGGTCGAGCAGGTCGCGGAGGGTGAAGAAGTTGCCCCTGGACTTGGACATCTTCTCGCCCTCGACGATAAGGTGCTCGGGGTGGATCCAGTAGCGCACGAACTGCTGCCCGGTGGCCGCCTCGGACTGAGCAATCTCGTTCTCGTGATGGGGGAAGATCAGGTCCACTCCGCCCAGGTGCATGTCGATGGTCTCGCCCAGGTACTCGATGGCCATGGCGCTGCACTCGATGTGCCAGCCCGGCCGCCCCGGCCCCCAGGGGCTGTCCCAAGTCGGCTCGCCCTCCCTGCCGGCCTTCCAGAGCACGAAGTCGCGCACGTCCTCGCGCTCGTACTCGTCGCTGTCGAGGCGCCCGAACTGCCGGCTGGCGCTCTCATCGGGCACCACGCCGGAGAGCTTCCCGTAGTCGGGGTAGCTGGAGATGTCGAAGTAGACGCTGCCCTCATGCTCGTAGGCGTGTCCCTTCTCGACGAGCGTCTTCACCACGTCGAGCATCTGCGGGATGTGCTCGGTGGCGCGGGGGTACTTCCAGGCCGGGTGGATCCGCAGCGTGGCGAGGTCCTCGAAGAAGTAGTCGGTGTACTGCTCGGTGTACTCGCTGAGGCTGACGCCCTCCCGCTCGGCCCCGGCGATGGTCTTGTCATCCACGTCCGTGATGTTCATGACGTTGTGCACATCGTAGCCCGCCCGCGTGAGCGTGCGCACCAGCAGGTCCGATACCAGGAAGGTGCGCAGGTTGCCGATGTGGGGGAAGTCATAGACCGTGGGGCCGCAGGAGTAGAGCGTGACCAGGCCCTCCTCCAGCGGCTCGAACTGTTCTTTGCGGCGCGTCTGAGTGTTGTAGATCCTGAGCATCAATGTCGCCTCCAGGCGCTATGGTCGCGTACAGCGAAAACGCAGCGGAGATCTCCGCTGCGCTCGGCCGCCTCCGGTTGCCGGGTGGAGTCCGCTATCCGCCGTCCGGGGGGTACTGGCAGCCGAGTGCCCCCGTACAGCAGCAGGCGGCCGGTACCCCGTTCGCCGTCCGGCAGATAGAGAGGCTCACCTACGTGGACTCCTTCGCGGCCGCGGAAGTCTCGGCGCCGCTGTCCTCCTCGACCTCGGCGTCGATGACGTCGGCCTGCTCCTCCTCGATGGGCTCCTCCGCCAGGCGCTTGATCTCGCTTTGCGCCTCGGTGGAGGCCTTGCGGAACTCACGCAGCCCCTCCCCGATGCCACGCATGATCTCCGGGATCTTCTTCCCCCCGAAGAGCACGAGAACCAGAATGAGAATGACGACCAACTCCGGCGTTCCCAGCCCGAACATCGCTGCACACCTCCTGCCGTCGCCTCCTACTGCTCCGCCTCGTCCTCCTCTGCGGCGTCGAGGCGCTCGATCTCCACCTCCGGCAAAAGCTCCCTGATGCGCTCGAGCGTCACGTTGCAGGCCCCGAAGGTCTCCGCGTTGGCCGCACCGCAGGCCACGCCCAGACGGAGGCGCTCGCCGAACGGCATGCGCTTCACCGAGGCGGCCGCGAAGCCCCCCACCAGTGCGTCTCCACTGCCCACGGAGCTGAGGCGCTCGATCGTCGGTGGCCGGGCCCACCACACGCCACCGCTGCGCGTGACGGCGATGGCCCCCCGAGCCCCCAGCGTCACCAGCACCACGCGGACGCCCTCATCGACCAACTGTGTAGCCGCCTCCAGCACGCCGTCGGGCACCGAGAGCTGCCGCTCCACCAGCCGCTGCAACTCGCTAAGGTTCGGGGCGATAACTGTTGGGCCGGCGGCCACGGCCCTCGCGAGCAGCTCATCGCGCGCATCCACGATGACAGGGACATTGCGCTCCCCCGCCGCCTCGACGAGCTCCGCGTACAGTTCAAGATTCACGCCCCGCGGCGCACTTCCTGCTATGATCGCCAGCGAGGCCCGCTGGATGTGCCGCCGCCAACTGGAGTGCAGCCGCAGCACCTCGCTGGGGGTCACCAGCGGCCCCAGCTCATCCACCCGCGTCTGCGTGCCCTGCGCCTGGTCGATGATGTTGATGGTGACGCGGGACTCCTCGGCGACCTGCACGAAGTCGGTGTTGAAGCCCTCGTCGATCAGGTGGCGGTTGATGAACCTCCCGTTACCGCCGCCCGCGAAGCCCATGATAAGGTGCGACTGCCCCAGCACCTTCAGCACCCGCGCCACGTTGATGCCCTTGCCACCGGCGACGGTGCTGGCCGCGGACGGGTGGTAGTACCCGCCCGCAGCGAAGTTGGGCACCTCATAGGTCTTGTCCACGCCGGCGTTGGCGCACAGGACGGTGATCAACGCGGTGCGTCCCCTATCATGGCAGGAGCGGCAACGAGTCAGGCCCCCAGCAGCTCGCCGATGCGCTCCAGAGCGGCCTCGATGTTGTCGGTAGAGTTGGCCGACGACAGCCGGAGGTAGCCGTCGCCGTAGCGGCCGAAGGCCGTGCCGGAGAGCACCGCGACGCCGGCCTCCTCCAGGCAGCGGCTCGCCAGCTCCTTGCTGTCAATGCCGGTCTCGGTGACGTTCGGGAAGACGTAGAACGCGCCGGCGGGGCTCAGGCAGGAGACGCCGGGAAGCCGGTTCAGGCCCTCCACCATCACGTCCCGGCGCTCCTCGAAGGCCGCCATCATGGCCTCGGACTCCTCCTGAGGCCCGTCGTAGGCGGCGATGCCGGCGATCTGGATGAAGCTCGCGGTGCAGGAGTTGGAGTTGGTCTGCAGCTTGGCGATCTGCTCGGCCAGCTCCGGCCGCATGGCGGCGTAGCCCAGGCGCCAGCCGGTCATGGCGTAGGTCTTGGAGAAGCCCTCCAGCAGGATCGTCCAGTCCTTCATCCCGTCGATCTCGGCGATGGAGTGGAACTCCCCGTCGTAGACCATCTTCGAGTAGGGCTCATCCGACAGCACCCAGATCTCGTTCTCGAGCGCCACCTCGGCGATCTGCTCCAGGTCCTCCATGGTGAGCATCGAGCCGGTGGGGTTGTGCGGGGAGTTGATGATGATCATCTTGGTCTTCGGCGTAACCAGCGAGGCCAGCTCCTCAGGGTCGAGCCTGAACTCCCGCTCCTCGCGCAGCGGAGCGGCCACGGCGGTGGCGCCCACGAACTCCGTGACGGACTCGTAGATCGGGAAGCCGGGGTTGGGGCAGATGACCTCGTCGCCCTCATCGACCAGCGCGAGGATGGAGAAGAACAGGATGGGTTTGGCGCCGGGCGTGATGACGATCTCGGAGGCATCGCACTCGATCCCCCGGGTCTCGGACAGATACTGTGCGTAGCGCTCGCGTGCCTCTGGCAGGCCTGCAGACGGTCCGTAGCCGGTGTAGCCGTCCTGCAGCGCCTGATAGGCGGCATCTTTGATGTAGTCGGGGGTGTCGAAGTCCGGCTGGCCGATCTCGAGGTGGATGATGTCGCGGCCCTCAGCCTCGAGCTCGCCCGCCCGGGCCAGCACCTCAAACGCGGTCTCGGTACCCAGCCTGCTCATTCGCTCCGCAAGTTCCATGGCACTACTCCTCTGCTGTGGTGACTTGTGCGGCAAGCCTCAATGCGCACGGGCATGTCAAAATCGCGCCGTCTGTGCAGGGGTTGGACACTGCACCGGACCGGCGCGGTGGTGTGGCCTTTAGCATACGCGAAATCACGGTGACATGCAAGGCAATGTCCGCAAGTGTAGGAGCACAGTGATGGTGTGCGGTTGGTGCATAACAGGACTGTCCTCCCCGCGCGGGGCGCAGGGCAACGCGTACGGCAACGGCAACGGCCCGTACACACTCACACCACAACCGGACATCTCTAACATGCGCAGAACCGGACATTCCTACACAACGGGCAATCCTCAATCGCAGTCACTGCCGGGCTGAAGGTCGGATGCGGGGCATCGACGAAGACGCGACGCGGTCGGCCGGAGAAGCGTGTGCGATCGGAGGCAGGCATGGCGCTGACGAGCACGTCCCTGACGCCGGAAGAGGCGGTGCGGGTGCTGCGGCGGTGGGGGATTGGGGTCGCGCCCGAAGCCGTCGCCCCCGGCAGCGGCACCGCCAATGCCAGCGCGGTCGTGGATGCGCCCCGCGGACCGCTGCTCCTGCGCAGGCGCAACCCCCGGTACGCCCGGGAGGACTGGGTCCGGCACGACCACGCCCTCTTCCGGCACCTGCGGGATCACGGGCTGCCGGCCCCCAGGGGCGTCCTCGGCGACCTGGGCCGGTCGTGGCTGGTCCAGGGCGCCGAGATCTACGAGCTGTTCGCC
>JBNGDZ010000181.1:0-8703 GCA_049975765.1 Armatimonadota bacterium | reverse complement strand
GCTCAGGTCAAGGCCTGGGCGAGGTGGAGGTGGCTGTTGGCCGGGTTGCGCCACGCCAGCGGGCGGTGCTATAATCGAAGGGGAAGATGACCCCTTTGCGTAGAGGAGTGGCGGCCGTTGGCAGGGCACTCAAAGTGGGCGAATCGGGTCCACCGGAAGACCCGGCAGGATGCCAAGCGCTCGAAGATCTTCTCCAAGTACTCCCGCGCCATCATGGTGGCGGCGCGGGAGGGTGGTGGCAACCCCGACCACAACCCGACCCTCCGCTCGCTCATCGATCAGGCCTCCGATGCGGAGATGCCCAAGGACAACATCGAGTACGCCATCAAGCGTGGCCTGGGCGAAGTGGAGGGCGTCGAGTTCGAGGCCGTGCGGTACGAGGGCTACGGTCCGGGTGGCGTGGCGATGCTCGTCGAGTGCGTGACGGACAACAACCAGCGCACGGTGGCTGAGGTGCGCAACGTGATGAGCAAGCGCGACGGGAAGCTCAGCGGGGCCGGCACCGTCACGTGGATGTTCGAGCAGAAGGGGGTCATCACGATCCCCCGGTCGGAGGCGGACTATGATACGGTCTTCCTGACGGCTGCTGATGCCGGGGCGGAGGACATAGTGGACGAGGATGAGGGGTACTGGGAGGTCCGTACCGCCATGGAGGACTTCCACACCGTCCGCGAGGCACTCAAGGAGGCCGGGCTGCCAATCGAGAGGGCCGAGCTGTCGATGATCCCCACCAGCACCGTGGAGGTCCCTGAGAGGGAGGTCAACAAGCTCCTGGGCCTTCTGGAGGACCTGGAGGATCACGACGACGTGCAGCACGTCTACGCGAACTTCGAGATCTCCGACGAGGCCCTTGAGGCCTACGAGGCGGCGCACGCCGAGTGACGGCCGCATCTCCCCAGCCGACACGCCGCGATCAGAGGTGCCCGGATGGCAGAGATACGCGACTGGAAGCTCTTTGAGACGAACCTGGGCCGCGCCGAGCAGATCCCCTACGAGGTGGCGGTGCTGCCCATCGGCGCCATGGAGGCACACAACCTGCACCTGCCCTACGGCACCGACAGCTACGAGGTGGAGGCGATCGCCGACCGGGCTTGCGCCCGGGCCTGGCAGCAGGGCGCCGAGGTGCTGCTGCTGCCCACCATCCCCATCGGCGTCAATGAGAACACCATGGGCTTCCCCTGGACCCTGAGCCTCAAGCCCAGCACCGTCCTGCAGATCATGCGCGACATCGTCTCCTCTCTCGAGCACCACCGACTGCTCAAGCTCCTGGTGCTCAACGGCCACGGGGGCAACGAGCTGAAGCCCTTCCTGCGGGAGCTGTTTCGGGAGACCGACGTGCAGATGGTGCTGGTGGACTGGTGGACGGTGGACCCCGACGGCCTGGAGACCATCTTCGACGAGCCGGGCGAGCACGCCGGCGAGATGGAGACCTCCATCATGCTCCATCTCCGCGCGGACCTGGTAGAGCTGGCGCAGGCGGACGAGGGCGAGACTCGCGAAGCGCACTTCACGGGGATGGAGGAGGGCTGGGCGTGGATCGCGCGGCCCTGGGACAAGCTCACCTATCACAGCGGCGTCGGCGACCCCGCCGCCTCCACCGCGGAGAAGGGCGAGCAGTTCGTGGAGCGGTGCGTTGCGAAGATCGCCCAGCTCATCGTGGAGATGGCGAACGAGCCACTCGACGACTGGTACCCCTACGAGGCGGATTAGCAGGGCGGGCTGGCCCGAACGTCAAGAAGGACGGGCCGGCTTCGGCTCCACCGCACGACGCGGCAGCTCAGGAGGGCCCCTCCGGACGGCCGACGAGGCCGCGCAGGAAGCGCGCGATCCCGTCTGCAGCGCGCACGCCGTCGGCGACCGCCTGCACCACCGTATCCCCTCCGTTGACGATATCTCCGCCCGCGTACACGCCCTCTCGGGAGGTGCGCATGGAGCCCCCCTCGGTGGCGATGAGGCCCCGCTCGGTCAGCTCGACGCCGGGAAGCCACTGCTGCAGGTCGGCCGGCGCCTGCTGGCCGAGGGCCTCGATGGCGAGATCGACCTCCAGGACGCGCTCGGACCTCTCCTGCACGATCGGCCGGCGCCGCCCGCCGTCATCGGGCTCGCCCAGCACGGTGCTGGCGACCCTGACACCGCGGAGCCTCCCGCCGTCCGCCACGTAGCCCAACGGCTGGGTGAGCAGCAAGAGGTGCACGCCCTCCTCCAAAGCCCGATCCCGCTCCTCGGGCCATGCCGGCATCTCCGGGAATGAGCGCCGATACACGAGGTAGACGTCGCGGGCGCCCGCCCGACGCGCGGTGACGGCGGCGTCCATCGCCGTGTTCCCCCCACCGAGGACAGCGACGCGCGGCGGGACCGCCGGTGGCGCGTCGCTCTTGGCCCGGCGCAGAAAGCTGAGGGCATCGGTCACGCCCTCCCGCGGTCGCTCAGCGTCCGGGAGGGGGACGCTCTCGGTGAGTCCCACGCCGACGAAGACTGCATCGAAGCCCCGGTCGAAGAGGTCATCAACTGTCAGGTCGTCGCCCACGCGGGTGCCCAGTCGCCACTGGAGGCGCTCGCCGACGCAGCCATCCAGGATCGCGGTCGCCTCCAGCGTGGCGGCGTCGCGTTTCAGGCGGGCGGCGGGGATGGTCTCGGAGGCAGTGCCGCCCGGGGCCTCGGCGGCATCGATGATCGTGACGTTGAGACCGTGCTCGAGCAGGCGGATGGCGCAGGCGGTTCCCGCCGGGCCGGCGCCGATGACGGCCACGCGCTCATCGCGGACCTGCTGGGGCAGCTCCAGCCCCGTCCAGCGCTGCTCGCGCGCCAGCTCACAGACGTAGCGCTGGATCTGTCTGATGGGAAGCGGCCCGTCGCCGATATGCCGCTGCACGCACTGCCCCTCACAGAGCGTCTCGGCCGGGCAGACGTAGGCGCAGAGCTCTGGCAGCGGGTTGGTCTCGCGCAGCACCTCGTAGGCGCGACGCTCGTCCCCGTCCGCCACCGCGGACACGAAGCCGGGGATGTCCACGCCCGCCGGACACCCCGTCTGGCAGGTTGGGGCGTGACACTCGCGGCAGACCGCGGCAAGCTCGCGCATGACGGCTGGATTGCGCACCTGGCCCTCGCGGAAGATCGGCCCATAGACCTCCCAGTCGCGCACCACGCAGCCGGAGCGGCCGCCGTCGCGCATGATCTGCGTGCAGGAGGAGCAGGTGATGCACAGCTTGGTGGGAGTCAGAGCGCCCTGCTCGATGATCTCGCGGGCGAAGTCCGGATGCGCCAGGGCCATGCGTCCCCAGCCGGCGCTGACGGCCTCCCCCGCCTCCACCAGCGCGGCGGCCACGTGGGGCGAGAACTCCCGCAACCATGTGAAGCCGGTGGCAACGAGGGGCATCTGGACCTGCGCCGCGAGGTCGCGGTGGATGCCGACCATGGTGGCGATGTTCGCCAGCGGGTCCTCGTCGGGCACGTAGCCGCCGATCTCGTGGGTGTCGTAGGGGCGCTCGACGTGCGGGTTATAGTAGGGGCTGCCATAGGCGACGTTGACGAGACACACACCACGGTCGCGCAACTGCCCGATGAGCCGCACCGGCTCGCTCAGGTCGGGCTCCATGCTGCCGTCGCGAGCCATCCCGAAGCCATAGGGGTAGGGCATGGCGTCGTAGACGCTGAGGCGACTCGTGACGGCGATCCCGGGGACCTCTTCGCGGATTCTGCCGACGATCTCCCGCAGCATGCGCGTGCGGCCCTCATAGCTGCCGCCGTAGCGGCTGTCCTGGCGCGTGAAGGCGTTGAGCAGCTCGTAGAGCAGGTAGCCGTGACAGGCCTTGACGTCCACGGCGTCGAAGCCGGCCTCCAGCGCGCAGCGCGCGGCCTCCACGTAGGCGTCTTGCAGCTCGTCGAGCTCCTCGTCTGTGATGACCGGGTAGTCATCGGGCAGGTCATGGCGGGGATCGAGGATCGGGTGGCGGTAGGCGATGACCGGGGCGGCGGCGCCCTCAGGCTTGGAGTAGCGGCCCGAGTGGGTAAGCTGGACGACCACGACGGGATCGTGGCCCTCTCCGAACTGCTCGGCGGCGCACTCGGCGATGGTGCGCCGCAGGCGCGCGAAGTCCTCCACCGTGCCCTCATGCAGCCAGAGCTGCCGGGGGTTGGCGCGGCCGCGGTGCACCACGGCGGTTGCCTCCAGCCAGATCAGCCCAGCGCCGCCTCGCGCGAAGCGCTCGTAGCGCCGGAAGGTTAGCGCCTGAGGGGCGCCCTGCGCCGAGCCGTCGCAGCCCTCGACAGGGTGGATGGCCAGGGCGTTGGGCATCGACAGCGGGCCGGCCTCGGCCGGCGCCGCCAGTGCCCCCACGCTCTCGGCGTAGGGCAGGGAGAGGCCGAGAGCGTCGAGCCGCGCCTGGATCTCTGCCCACGAGTCATAGTTGAACTGCTGGTGCTCTGACGGCCGCCTGACCTCCATGGTGTCTCGGATGCTCCAATCTCGGTCGCGACGCATATCGTGCGAGGCGCGAGCGTGCCGGTGACGACTTCGGGGCCGACGGCGGCTCTCCCTCTGTCGGGGCCTGCGCTCAGGTGATGGCGTCGCCGGTGTCCGGATCGAAGAGGTGGGAGCGCTGCAGGTTCAGCGCCAGCTTCAGAGGCTGCCCCTCCTGCGCTCCGGTGCTGCTGTCGAGACTCGCAACGAGGCTGTGCTCGCCGGCCCTAAGATAGACCACGGACTCTGCCCCCATGGGCTCCACGACCTCGACGAGCGCCGAGATGCAGTTGTCGTCCGTCGGGGCGACCGGGCCGGGAAGGGCGGCGTCATGCATGTCGGTGGGGCGGACGCCCAGGAGGATTGGCTCACCCACACGCACCTGGACCTCCTCCTGCTGGGCGATGGCCTCAGGCAGGCGTACACGCACGCCGGAGCCCTCTACGACGATGTCGCCGTCGGCCTGCACCAGCCCGGCTTCAATGAAGTTCATCGGCGGGCTGCCGATGAAGCCGGCGACGAAGCTATTGGCGGGGTGGTCGAAGATCTCCTGGGGCCTGTCGCACTGCTGCACCTCACCGCCGCGCATGACGGCGATGCGATCGCCCATGGTCATGGCCTCGACCTGATCGTGGGTCACGTAGATGGTCGTGATGCCCAGGCGCTGGTGCAGCTTGATGAGCTCCGCGCGGGTCTGTATCCGTAGCTTGGCATCCAGGTTCGACAGCGGCTCATCCATCAGGAAGACCGCGGGCTCTCTGACCACCGCGCGGCCGACCGCCACCCGCTGGCGCTGGCCCCCGGAGAGCTGGGCCGGCCGCCGATCGAGCAGCTCCTCGATGCCCAGCATCGCGGCGGCATCGTGTACCCGCTCGTCGATCTCGGCGCGGGGGAGCTTGCTCAGGCGAAGGCTGAAGGCCATGTTGTCGTAGACCGTCATGTGCGGGTAGAGGGCATAGTTCTGGAAGACCATGGCGATGTCGCGGTCCTTGGGGGAGAGATCATTGACGCGCCGCTCGCCGATGTAGACGTCCCCAGCGGTGGGCTCCTCGAGACCCGCGATCATGCGGAGAATGGTGGTCTTGCCACAGCCTGACGGGCCCACGAGCACGAGGAACTCGTGGTCCTCGACCTCCAGGTCGACACCCTTGACGGCCTCCGTCTGCCCGAACCGTTTGGAGAGATTCGCCAGTCGAACCTGCGCCATATGCTCGTGCCTCCGGTGGCCCCATCCACCTGCGCTCAGCCCGCACGAGGGCCAGAAGTGCCATGGGTGAGCAGGAAGCGATTCTCGCACAGGGCCACGGCGCTGTCAAGTTTCAGGCCCCTGCTCGGCCGGACGGAGCACGTACTCCGAGGTGCAGAAGTCGTCGAACCGACGCAGCTCCTCGGGGATCGGCTGGGTGGCAAGCCGCGCCGCCCGCTCGGCATCACGGCCGATCTGAGCGGCGAGCTCCGCCCGATTCTCAAACTCCTCCTCGCTGCGCAGCCAGCGCAGGAACTCCACCTTGATGGAGAAACCGCGCAGGTCGCACTGCTCGCCGAGCAGGTGCACCTCGACGATCCGCTCATCGCCGCGGACGGTGGGCGCCAGGCCGACGTTGATGGCCGCCGGACGCGTCTGCTCCAGGACCTCGCGGTCGCCGCCCCTGATCTTGCCGCTCAGGCCGGCGTAGACCCCGTCACAGGGCAGGATCTTCTCCTGCGGGATGCTCAGGTTGGCGGTGGGGAAGCCCAGGTCCGTACCGCGTCCGGCGCCGGGCACCACGGGTGCGTACACGGCGTAGGGCCTGCCCAGCAGCGCCCCAGCCTCATGCACCCTGCATTCGGAGAGCAGGTTCCGGATGCGCGTGCTCGATACCCGCTCGCCTCCCAGCATCACGGGGGGAACCGTCTCCACGCCGAAGCCGCACTCCCCGCCCAACTCCTGCAGCATCTGCAGATCGCCCCCGCCGCCGCTGCCGAAGCGGTGTGTGCTGCTGCCCGTGACGTGCACGACGCGGAGCTGCCGCACCAGCACATCGCGGACGAAGTCCTCCGGCTCGACCTGCTTGATGCGGCCGGGGAACTCGAAGAGGACCACCATGTCGATGCCGAGGCGCCGCAGGTAGTAGAGCTGCTCGTCAACGGGGGTCAGGCGCCGCCCCGGCTGGCGCTGTCCGTCCTGGAATTCACGGGGGCTGGGGTCGAAGGTCAGCACCGCCGCCTCGGCGCGCTTCCGGTGGGCGGCGTGGCGCATGGCCTGGATGGTCCTGGCATGACCCAGGTGCACGCCGTCGAAGGCCCCCAGCGCCACGGCGCGGGCTCGGGTGGGGAGCTGAAGGTCGGGGCTCCAGTGCACGATCTGCATGGTGTCAGATCTCGTCCTCCGAGAGCAGCACCCGGCGGGGCTGCACCATCGTCCGTTGGCCCTCGCGCACCAGCTCCGCGACGCACAACAGCCGGTCGTCCGGGGTCATCACCAGTGCGTGTCCGCCCGGCACCACCGAGGTGGGAGCCTGAATCTGCAGTCCCCGGCACAGATCCAGCGCCTGCGGGCGTTCGGCTGTGATACGCGGCCAGTCCGCCAGAGCGTCCTGGGGCGGCAGCAACGTCTCCTCCAGTCGGCCCTCGCGGACGGCGTCAGACAGCTCCGTGCCCGTCAACGAGTCCTGCACACACTGGTTGCCCACGCGCGTGCGCACCAGAAACGAGAGGTAGGCCGGGCAGTGCAGGCTCTCGCCGACCATGGCCGCCAGGCTGCGCACGTAGGTGCCGCTGGAGCACTCGATCTCCGCCAGCAGCCGCGTCAGCTCCCCCGGCCGGAAGTCCATCAGATCGAAGCGGCGGATAGCGACCTCCCGGGTCTCGACAGGGACCTGCCCACCGGCGCGCGCGATCTCGTACAGGCGCTTGCCCTCATGGCGGACCGCCGAGTGCAGCGGTGGGACGATCTCCAGATCGCCCGTCAGGGCGGCCAGCGCCTCCCCGGCGGCCTCCCGCGTGATGTCACCGGGGTCCCCGCGGGCCACGATGGCGCCCTCGCCGTCGAGTGTGTCGGTGCTCAGCCCCAGCGTGATCTCCGCCCGGTAGACCTTGTCGCGGGCGGTGAGGTGCTCGCTGAGGCGGGTCGCTCCCCCTACCATCAGCACCATGACGCCGGCGGCTGCGGGGTCGAGGGTGCCCGTGTGACCCACCCGTCGCACGCCGATGATCCGCCGCACCCGGTCCACCACGTCGTGGGAGGTCATCCCAGGGGGCTTGAGCATGTTGAGGAGGCCCTCAGGCATCGCCGGCCTCCTCGCCGACGGCCCGCCCCAGCGCCTCCAGCAGGCGCGCGGTCACCTCATCGCGGCCACCCTCGATGATGCAACCGGCCGCGAAGGCGTGGCCCCCGCCGCCGAAGTGCGCCGCCACTGAGGACACGTTCACATCGTTGCCCCGGAGGCTGACCTGCCACACATCCGGCTCCGTCTCTTTGAGCAGCGCCGCGACCTCCACGCCGATGACGTCCCGGAAGGAGTCGATCAGCCCGTCGGTGTCGCTGGGGTCGGCGCCCGTCTGGGCGAAGTCGTCCCGGTCGAGACTGGCGATGATGACGCCGTCGTGCATCGCCAGCGATGACAGGGCCCGGGCCTCCAGGCGCGCGGCGGCCAGCGGCCGGACGGCGAAGACCCGGCGGGCCACATCGGCCGGATCGGCGCCAGCGGCCACCAGATCCGCCCCCAGCCGCAGGGCCTCGGAGGAGGTGTTCGTGAAGCGGAAGCCGCCGGTGTCGGCGATCAGCGCCGCGTAAAGCGCAGTGGCCTGGTCGGGGGTGGCGCAGAGACCCAGCTCTCGCGCCACAGCCATCACCAGACAGGCCGTGGCGGGAGCGCCGGGGACCACGTATCGGATCTCGCCGAAGGCCGACACCCCCCGATGGTGGTCGATGTCCACGACCCTGGGGGCCGCCAGCAGGCTCTGCCGGAGGTCGCCCAGCCGCTCGGGCCCATCGCAGTCCAGGGCGATCCCCAGGTCGGGCCGCCAAGAGGGCGCTTCAGCGGTAATCTCATCGAACCCGGACAGGAAGCTAAAGCGCTCCGGCGGCGGTGTGGGCGCGGCGGCGTGCACTCGTTTGCGCAAAGACAGCAGCATCGACCGCAGGGCCAGCAGCGAGCCGATGGCGTCGCCGTCGGGGTTCTCGTGACAGGCGATGAAGATGGCTGAGGCCTCGCGGATGGCCGCCGCCACGTCGGCAGCGGGGTCACTGCCGATCATCGGGC
>JBNGDZ010000180.1:0-8712 GCA_049975765.1 Armatimonadota bacterium | reverse complement strand
CAGGTCGGGCTGAGCGCAGTCCACCCAGTCGGTGACGGCGACGACTATCTCATTTGGCTCCCCGCGGCGTACGGCACCGGTGATGTCGAAGCTGTAGGGCACGTAGGCGTACTCGCTGTCGCCGACCCGACTGCCGTTGACCCACCACTGCGCCCGCTGCTTGACGTGCAGCGGAACCAGTCGCACGCGGTCGCCGATGTCCGCGGGCACCGAAAAGCGCCTGCGGTACCAGCGCAGGTGTGTGGGGAAGCTGGCCGCTTTGCGGGGCAGCAGCACCGGCCGCCAGCCATCGTCGGGGGTGGAGAGCTCGCCCCAGGCGCCATCTGCACGCTCCCACTCCCCGTCCAGACAGACCGCGCGCCGCGGGCCGGCGCTGCAGCTCACCGTGACGATGTCCTCCCGAGCGTTCAGGGTGTGGCCCTTACCATCATCGATCTGCAGGCCGATGCGGAAGTACCTGCCCGGACGCTGCACCGGGAACCGCACGGTCTCGCGGTGCTCGGAGAATGGGGGGATTCGCAGAGCCCGAGTAGTGTCGCGGACGATTGCCCCGAAGTAGTCACGTACCGCGATCCTCAATCGCCCCGAGAATCGGGTGTCCCGGCGGTTGACGACCCGCACGGGCGCGACCCCGGCGTCTCCCTCGGGGGCTGCCGCCGCCTCGCCGGTCGTCACGAGAACAGGGCTCTCCTCAGGCGACCATGCCGGCTCGGAGCGGATCCGCAGGGCATCGAACGCCGCGTCGGCCGGATGCTCCGAGTCGCTGAGCTGCACGACCCCCTCGGCCGTCGGGAGGGGGTCCCACGTGCCGAGCTTCCCCGCCGCCTTGCGCCCATCGACGTAGAGCGCGATGCCGTCGCGGTGGTGCCAGCGCGCAGCGATGTGATGCCAGCCGTTCCCGGGCCAGCTCGTGAAGACGAAGCCGCTGCCGCCCGGAGCCACCGCGTGATGGTCGAATCGCAGCACGCCTCCGGTGTCCGAGGTGGACCAGTACCACAGCCTCAGCATGGCCGGGTCGTTCCAGTCCGCTGTCGGGTGCCACACGAAGTACCGCGAGGTGCCACGATGCGCCGGACCCCACTGGGGATTGAGCCACAGCTCGATGGTGCCCTGGTTGAGGTCGATGCTCTCCGCGGCGCGGTATGTGATGACTGCGTCGCCGCTCAGCTCCAGCGCCGGTCCGAAGCGCCCATCCACGATCTCTGCGCCGGCCGGAACGTGCCCCGGTCCGTCGAACTGCTCCAGCACGAGAGTGTCACGTGTCCGCGGCGGCGGCGCGTCGAGTTGAATCCTGGTGCCCGCGGCGGCAGCCGCCGCGGCGCAGCACAGGAGGGTGTGTGCCAGCAGGGCACACCGAAGATGGCGCATCACAGATCATCCCTTTCATGCCCTCTGCCTCCCTGTTCGTCCCAGCGGGCGAGTAACCTTGCCTCGCCGGATCGGCCCTTGCACACCGGCCGGGGCGGGGCCAGCCAGTTTCGCAGCAGGGAGTGGCCGGTGCATGTAGAAGTGGCCGACGTGAGGAGCGCGCTCAGCACCGCTCAGACGTGTGGCACGCGGCGTCCGGTGGCCCACAGGATGCTGTTACGGTGGCCCTGCGTGCGGATCTGGCGGGAGTTGCGTCGCGGTTGCGGTCACGAATCAGGGAGGAGTTACGATGCTCGGCGAGCCGGTCGAAACCGATCCTGAAAGCGGGGCACAGATCTATCTGCTCACCGATGGGCAGCGCCCCGCCGACAACATCTACGGCGAACAGCCCTACGGCGACCCCTCGGGGCGACGCATCGCGGTGCGCTACTACGACACTGAAGCGCGGCCGGGAGGCATCGGCATCGTGGACCTGGCCGACGGCTCTCGCCACCAGGTGCTCGAGGGCAGGCCGCCCTTCCCGGCCTTCCACGCCTGGGGGGAGTACCTCTACTACCATCAGCCCGTGGATGAGGGGCTTATCCTCCGCCGCTGCCGCTTCCTGACCCTGGAGGTGGAGGACGTGGCCGTCCTGGCCGCAGAGAGGGGACGGTACAGCTACGGAACGGTCTCGCAGGACCACCGCTACTACGCCGTCGCGGTGCGACCGAAGGAGGATGCGCCCTCCCAGGTGCATCTGCTGGACCTGCGTACCGGCGAGTGGTCCGTGATCCTGAGCATGGACGGGTATCACGCCAAGCACGAGCAGTTCTCCCGCGATGGGCGCAACCGTGTGCTCATCCAGCTCAACAAGATGCCGGACATCGACCAGGTCCTGCTCGGGGAGATCGACGTGGGCGGTCGGGTCAAGCTGTTCCCGGCCGACCGCCAGCACACCCCGCGCCCCACCGGCCACGAGGCGTGGGTCGGCACCACCGATCGCATCTTCTTCTCGACCGGCTACGGTCCCGAGAGCCTCGGAAACGTGTGGACCGCCCGGGCGGAGGATCCTGAGCCGACGCTCGTCCACTCCGGCGACCTGCGCTTCGGCCACGTAAGCGTCTCGGCCGACGGACGCTACTGGATCGCCGACAGCGGTGAGGACGGCGTCCCCATCGTCATCGGCAGCTTCGAGTCCGGCAACTGCCGGCGGGCCGCCTTCAGCCGCACGGTCTACGATGGGAGGCAGTGGTCTCACGCGCACCCGTATCTCACAGCCGATAACCGATGGCTGGTGTTCACCGCCCGGCGCGATGAGCTGCCGCAGGTCTACGGCGCGCGCCTTCCGCAGGAGTGGGTCGAATCGCTGTGAGGCGGCCGGGAGATCACGGCGCTCCGCTGACCCCCTGCTCAGGAGACGTCTGAGCGCGCCAGGGCCCGATCACCGCCAACTCAGCACTGGCCGCCAGCAACATGACCTGGCCCTCATGCAGTGGGCCGCTACCAGACCAGGCCATAGCTGACCCGGCAGAGATGCAGCGTTTCGTCGGTGAGCAGTTGTGTCTCTGGGCATGCGCTCTGGCCTGCGCGTGAATCCGGCCGGTTGGCCAAGCGCCAGTGCCGGGTCTGCTCGGAAAGGTCAGCGAACTCGCGCCGTGCACAGGCCGTGAGACTGCTCCCCGGCAGTCGCCAAGGCAGTGACTCGGACCACGTAGGTCCCCGGCGGGACCTGCGTTCCGCGGTCGGAGCGGCCGTCCCAGCTTACCGTCTGCAGGCCCGCGTCGCACTCCCGATCGCTGACGATGCGCTTGATCGTGCGCCCGGCGATGTTCAGCACGTCCACGGTCACCTGCCCGGAGGCCGAGAGCGTGAAGCTGATCTGGGCGCCGTCGCCGGCGGTCTGCGCCGAGACGCCCATCACCTGCAGCAGGTCGTCCCGCTCGCCCAGCTCGACCTCGAAGCGGCGCTGGCCGTCGCGGGCGACGTAGCTGTAGCTGGGGGCGTGGCGCAGGTCGATGCGCCTGCCGGTCGCCTGATCGGTCAGCCACACGGCCGTGTCGCCTGGCAGTTCCGAGGTGTCCACGATCCGCAGCGAGATCTCTTCGGACTGGGGCGAGTTCACCGTGAGGGTCCAGATGTGCCCCTCGCCCTGCGGCACCAGCGATCGCGCGTAACCGATGCCATCCTCCACGTCCAGGTAGGCGCCGACTGCATCGGGCATCATCGGCGGTTTGGGGGTCTTCAGCGCCCGGTGGTCGGATGTCGTGCCGAGCCAGGCGCACAGGTCGCGGCTATCGCCGCTCTCTGCCGCGAGCTGGATGCAGAGGCTGCCTTCGGGCACGCGGGGCGGGTCTGAGAGGCTCACGGCCTCGGCGGGGGCCATCGCCGGCGCCAGGCCGGCCGGATCCAGCGTGGCGGTGCCCGAGTACATCGACAACGCCCAGAAGCTGGCCCCGGCCGGCACGACTGTCATCTCATCGTACGCGAACTGCTCCGGGTCCCAGTGGTAGACTCGCGGCAGTATGTGCCCGTCGGCCTCGGGAATCAGGCCGGTGGAGAGGTCCAGCGAGCCGGAGAAGGGGTTGGCGAGCAGATTCCAGCCTGTGGAGACCGGCACCTGGAGCGCCGACGGCTCCTGCACCGCGATTTTGCGCGTGGCTGCCGAGGTGCTCAACACCCACATCCCCTCACCCGCGTGCTCCGACGCAGCAGTTGTCTGCAGATCCACCTCTTCATAGCGGAACCGCTCGGAGGCCCAGAGGTGTCCCGACACCACGTCCGGCCCCAGCAGCTCCGCGAATGGTGCCACGCCGTAGGCGGGCTGACCGCATGACGGCTGGTTCCAGCCGGGCAAGAGATCCACGATCACCGTCGGCATGACTTGCACGGTGCAGGAGTCGGTGACGCTCCCCCCGTGGTCGCAGGTAACGGTGACCGAGATGCTGTAGGCCATAGCGCTGTAGGTCGCGTTTGGGGGCGCCGTCCAGGTTGGCCTGCGCGCCTCGGGGTCATCGAAGCTGCCGGCGGGATCGCCGCCGGCGTCCACTGCGGTCCACTCGTAGCTCAGCGTGTGGCCCTCCCGGCTGTCCTCGGCGGTGACGCTGCACTGCACCGGGCTCTCCGAGGCGGCCAGACCGGGAGTGGCACTGGGGCCGCGGGTAATGGTGACCTCATGGGCCACAGGCGCTACCTGCTGCGTGCAGGAGGCCGAGGCGCTGAGCGCGCCATCCTCGCTGCAGGTGACGCTGACCGCGATGGTGTACTGCATCACGCCGTCGGTGCGGTTGGCGGGCGCCGTCCACGTCGGGTCCTCCGCGGTGGGGTCATCGAAGCTGCCCGCGGGGTCGCCTTCGCTATCGTGCGCAGTCCACTGATACAGCAGTGCGTGCCCCCAGGTGTCCACGGCCGTGACGCTGCATCGGACGTCAGCCCCCGACGGTGCCGGATTCGGCTCGCCCGAGGGGCCCTCAATGATGCCCACCGCGTGAGCCGCGGTGTTGATGAACTGGGAGTAGGAGGCCGTTGTGCTGATGTCCGGCTCCTCCGCGCAACGCACGGTCACCGAGATCGTGTACTCGGCCAACTGGTCGGAGGCATTCGCCGGTGCGGCCCACGTGGGGTTCTGCGCGGTGGCATCGTCGAAGCTGCCCGCCGGCTCCCCGTTCCCGTCGGTGGCCGCCCACTCGTACGTCAGACCGTGGCCGCGTCGGCACTCGGCGCTCACGCTGCATTGGACCTGACCCTCGGACGGGACGGGGTTCGGATCACCCGAAGGCCCATCGGTGATCACCACCTCGTGGGGGACCGGGTTCACCTTCTGGACGTAGGAGCCCGTGGCGCTCACGTCCGGGTCCTCCACACAGGTGACGGTCACCGAGATGGTGTACTCCGCCACCGCGTCGGAGGTGTTCTCGGGCGCCGTCCAGATCGGGTAGCGCAGCGTAGGGTCATCGAAGCTGCCTGCGGGATCACCATCAGCGTCCACGGCCGTCCACTCGTAGGTCCGCCAGTGCCCCTCCCGGCTGTCCTCGGCCGTGAGCGTGAACGCGACCTTGCCTCCGGACTCCACGGGGTTGGGGTCGCCGGAGGGGCCCTCCGTGATGGTGATCGTGTGCGGCACCGGCTCCACCTGCTGGACGTAGGAGGCGCTGTCCCTGACGCTGGCGTCGTTGGCGCAGCTCACCGCGACCGATATCGTGTAGTCGGCAAGCTCGGCGGAGGGGTTGGTCGGGGCGGTCCAGGTCGGACTGGCCGATGAGGCGTCATCGAACTGGCCGGCCGGATAGCCGTCGCTGTCCCGGGCCGTCCGCTCGTAGGCCAGCGTGTGTCCGTCGCGGCTGTCCTCCGCCGTCACCGAGCACTGCACCTCGCCGCCGGATGCAACCGGGTTGGGGTCGCCGGAGGGGCCTTCGATGATAGTGACCGCGTGCTCGACGGGACTGACCTGCTGGGTATAGGACGCCGTGTCGGTGACGCTGGGGTCCTGCGTGCAGGTCACGGTGACCGAGATGGTGTACTCGGCCACGTCGTCCGTGGTGTTCTCCGGTGCTGTCCAGGCGGGGCTTTCCGCCGAGGAGTTGTCGAACTCGCCAACGGGGTCGCCCTGGGTGTTTTCAGCCTTCCACTGGTAGCTCAGATCGTGCTCACGGTTGCAGCGCGCGTTGACGCTGCACTGCACCTCTGCCCCGGACGCCACCGGGTTGGGGTCGCCGCCGGGACCATCGGCGATGACGATCTCGTGGCTGCCGACCGGCCACTCGTAGATGAAGATGTCCCGCTTCCCGTTGGTGTCGTCCGGGACCAGGTTCGGCGCCAGGGATGTGAAGCCGATGACCGACCCGTCGTAGTTCATGCTGGGGTCTTCGTGGTACTCCAGGCCCTTCAGTGAGTGGGAGGTCGTCGGGACGGGCTTGCTGATGCGCCAGGTCTCGCCGGTTTGGCGGTCGTGCACGAAGACATCGTGCTCGCCGTTGGTGTCTGGCGGGTCAAGGTCCGGGGAGCCTGACTGGAAGCCCACGAAGCGGCCGTTCCCGCTAACGCACGGGTGCAGACTGCCGTCGGCGACCTGCCCTCCACCGGTGGCGACGCTGACACGGGTCAGGGTACCCGTGGTCAGATCGTGCGCGAAAACGTCCCCGACGCCATTGGTATCGCCTGGCACCAGGTTGCTGGCCTCCGAGCAGAAGACCGCGATCTCGCCGTTGCTGCTCAGACAGGGCTCTGAGCTGTCATCGTTGGCCTGCACACCGGCGCTGGAGACGCTCACCCGCACTGTGGCACCGGTCTCGCGATCGTGCAGGAAGATGTCGGTCGCCCCGTTGGTGTCCCCCGGCACGAGGTTGGAGGCGTTGGAGCTGAAGAGGACATGGCGGCCATCGCCGCTGATCCACGGTCGCACGCTGCCGGCGTTCCCCTGAATACCGCTGCTGGAGACGCTCACGCAGGTGGTCTCACCGGTGACCAGATCGCGCACGAAGCAGTCGTCGCGGTTGTTGGTGTCGTTCGGCACGAGGTTGGTCGCACCGGACTGAAACGCCAGGTAGTGGCCGTCGTAGCTGAGGGTGCCACCTGTGCTGTGGCCGTTGCCCTGCACCCCGTCGCTGTTCCGGCTCACCAGGGTGGTCTCGTGGGTCTCCAGATCGTGAATGAAGACGTCTACAGCGTTGTTCTCGTCCGGCGGATCGTGCACGGAGCTGTCCGACTGGAAGGTCACGTAGCGGCCGTTCCCGCTGAGCTTGGGGTAGATTGACCTCTTGTGGGACTCCTGGCCCGAGCTCGACACGCTGACGCGAACCGTCTGCTCGGTGACCCGGTCATGCACGAAGCAGTCGTCGTCAACGTCCGCGTCGCCGGGCACCAGGTTGCCTGCCGCGGAGTGGAAGGTCACGTAGCGTCCGTCATCGCTGAGGTGCGAGTAGGCGCTGGTATCGTTGGCCTGGGTGCCGTCACTGGCTACGCTGACCCGCTCGATCGTGACCTCGGCAGAGGAGGGCGCACAGGGGACCAGAGCAACTGCACAGCCTGCAAGGAGGGTGGACAGCGGGACGAGGAAACCTGCCGGATGGCGCCTGCCCCCCATCGTTGGTCACTCCTTCCGTGGAGGGATGTGCTGACCGCCGCGATGCCTGATCCGACACTCCTGCGATGTCACGTGCCCCATTGTATCGCGTGGTTGCGTTAGCAGGCCGCAGTGGGAGCTACTTCCCTGTGCCGGTGCGTGATCCCTCCCTATCAGCGCCGGTGCGCGAGCCGCGCGAGCAGTGACTGGGGTCTGTCAGGGATAAGCAGCGGCCGGCCGGGCCGCAGTGTAGCGGCCCGGCCGGCATGTGGTGCACGCCTGGGCGACCTGCGGGCCTACTCCCCGCCTGTGGCCGTGAAGTCCTCCACGTGCGTCAGGTCGCTGGCGGCTACGTCCGCCTCGCGCGAGGCCGGATCGAAGCTGTAGCCTCCACCGCCGGGCGTGAAGGTATAGGTGCCCGGCTTCAGGTCCAGAGCGTACTCCCCGTTGGCATTAGTGGTGTCGCTGGAGCCGTTGGCCTCCATCGTCACGCCCTCCACCGGGCTGCCGCTCCCGTCCAGCACGAAGCCCTGGGCGCGGCCGGCCTGGAAGGCGAAGGGCGTCGGGGTGACCACGAAGTCCACACCGGACACGTCCTCGGTGCCCACCGACACGGTGTGGCTGCCCTCGGCGGGGCTGAAGACGCTGTGCTGCTTCTTCTCGGCAATCACGGTGTAGGTGGCACCCGGCGCCACGGGGAAGCTAAAGCTCCCGTCATCGCCGGTGCGCGTCCACTGGCCCGTCTCCTCGATGCGCACCACCACGTGCGGCCAGGGCTGGGTGTCCTCGGGGTCAACGAAGAAGCCGAGGACCGTCCCCGAGATGACCGGGGGCGCGGGTACCGTTATGCCGCCGACCTCAACCGGCTCAGGCGAGCAGCCGTCCGTATCGGTGGCGGTGACGGCGAAGGAGTACTGCTCCGCCCCGGTGCTCTCGTTTGCCGGGAGGACGTAGCTGGCCGTCCACGTGCCGCTGGTGTCGTCGCCCTCCGTCAGCTCCATGGGCACCTCTTCGGTGCTCTCATCGGGCTTGGTTACCACCACTGCGGCGCTGACCACACCGCGGTCGTCGCTGATCTGCGCGCTGATGGTTGCCGTGCCGCCCGCAGCCGTCATCGGGTCGGCGTCGGTGACCAGCAAGGGCTCACCGATCTGCGGCGGGTTACAGGTGATCTCCACCGTGGCCGAGCCGGAGACGCCGCTCTCGGTCTCCGTGGCGGTAACCTCACAGCTCCCCATGGCGGCGCCTGTGACCACGCCCTCGGCATCCACCGTCGCGTTCTCGTTGCTGATTGACCAGTCGAAGCC
>JBNGDZ010000179.1:0-8750 GCA_049975765.1 Armatimonadota bacterium | reverse complement strand
GGGAGTGACAGACCCATGTCGGACAGGCAGTTACGGATCGGGCTGCCCAAGGGCAGCCTTCAGAACTCGACTATCGAGCTGTTCCGGAAGGCCGGGTTCAACGTCAACGTGGACGAGCGCGCCTACGCGCCGGACCTGGGCGATGAGGAGCTGTGGGCGGTGCTGCTGCGCGCCCAGGAGCTCCCGCTTTACATCGACCATGGCGTGCTGGACTGCGGGCTGACCGGCTATGATTGGATACTGGAGCGGGGCGTCGATCTCCACGAGGTGACTGATCTCGTCTACGCCAAGGGCGGCATGCGTCCCTATCGCTGGGTGCTGGCCGTGCATGAGAGCTCCGACATCCAGGGCTGGGAGGACCTGGAGGGCAAGCGCATCGCCACGGAGCTGGTGGAGGTGACGCGGCGGCTTCTGGCAGAGCGAGGCGTGCAGGCCGAGGTCGAGTTCTCCTGGGGCGCCACAGAGGCCAAATGCCCCGATCTTGTGGACGCGGTCGTGGAGGGCACCGAGACGGGCAGCACCCTGCGCGCGAACAACCTGCGAATCGTGGAGACGCTCTTTGAGTCCTGCACGAAGTTCGTGGCCAACAGGGAGGCCTGGGAGGATCCCTGGAAGCGGCGCAAGATCGAGAGCATCTCGCTGCTGCTCAACGCTGCGCTGGCGGCCGAGAACAAGGTGGGGCTTAAGATGAACGTGGCTGAGGAGGATCTGCAGGGGGTTCTGGAGTGCCTCCCGGCCCTCAAGAAGCCCACCATCTCGCCGCTGGCCAATGACGGCGACGGCTGGGTGGCGGTGGAGACGGTCGTGGACGCGGACCGCGTGAAGGATCTCATCCCCGCCCTGAAGGCGGCCGGGGCCCAGGGGATCATCGAGTACGCCCTCAACAAGGTGGTCGTCTGAGAGCCGGAACCGGCGCGCGCTCAGGCACGTCGAATCTGCACGGAAGGGGCTCGAGGCTCGTCCGCTGCTGCTTGACAGCCGCGAGACCTTTGGGGTAACGTACCGTCGAGGCAGTGTGTAGTATTCATCGCTAAAGTGCAACAAACCTCCACCATGCCTCACTGGAGCGCTGATGGACATGGTCCGCTGTAGCGACTGTGGGGCCCGGAACGCCGAGACGGCCACATTCTGCGTCCGCTGCGGCGCCTCTCTCGCGGGCGCGCCCGGAGCCGGTAAGGTGCCGGGCCAGGACACTGATCGGCTGGAGCCGGCATCGGAGGCTGACGAGGCTGAGCAGACGCTGGTGATGGATGCCTCCCCGGACGGCTTCGAGGAGGACGCGGGAGCCCCCGAAAGCCTCCTCCACGAGGCCTCAGAGCTCCTCGCGGCCGGTGACGCTGATGCCGCCGCCGTCCGCTGCCGCGAGGCCATCGAGCGTGCGCCGGACCTGGTCGCCGCCTACTCGCTGTTGGGCATGGCCGAGGAGCAGCGCGGCAACACCGTCGCCGCCGCGGGCGCCTACCGGCGTGTGCTGCAGCTTGAGCCCGGCCGCGCGGCGGAGCGCGAGAAGCTGGAACTGCTGTATGAGAGGGGCGAAGCGTCTCGTCCTGAGGCCGACGGCCTCGCGCAGTCCGAGAGCCCCGTGCTGCGCTGGGCGCCATGGGTCGCGGCGGCGGGCGCCGCTTTCGTCGTACTGGTCATTCTCACCCTGGTGGGCGTGTATCTGCACGCAGGATGGGCGCAGGAGCGGCTGCACGCGGAGCAGATGGAGATCGCGCGGGCCGCGCTCGATAGCGGTGACTACGCTCGCGCCCGCGAGGCGTTCGAGGCAGCACTTCGCGTCAGGCCGGAAGACCGCGACGCCCAGCAGGGCCTTCGTTACGCCCGCCGCAAGCTCCAGGCGGCGACGTCCGAGCGCGCGCAGGCGGTTCGGCCCATCCCCTCCCCGCGCATCGTGTCCTCGTCGGGACCGAATCCCTTCCAGCCGATACCGATCGGCGGCGATGACGAGAGGCCTGAGCCGCAGCCGCAGCAGCCGACTCAGACCACCCGCGCGCCGCGGCCGCCCGTAGTCACCAGTGAGCGTGTCCGGAGCAGCGATACCTCCTCAAGCGGCTCCGCGGAGACCGAGGTCGTGCCTTTCAGTCCCCTGGAGGGGCCCGCCGGGTCCGAGGAGACCGCGAGCGACGAGAGCCAGGAGGAGGGCATCCCCGACGGGGACCTGGAGGTCGTGAGCCGCCCGCAGGGCACGGTGCACATCGAGTTTGTTGACAGACCGCCTGCAGCCGAGGCCGAGCGAGAGCAGTCGGAGCCGCAGCCGCAGCCCAGCGCCGAGGAGGCCCGGCGCGCCGCATCGCTGCGCGCACAGGCTGACGAGGCCCGCCGCAGCGGCGACTGCGCGCGCGCGGCGGAGCTCTACCGGCAGGCCATGGGCGCCTATCGCGAGGACATGGAGGCCAACCCGGGTAACCGGGAGGCCGATCAGGCTGCGATCGAGGCCTGCGAGCGCGCTCGGAATCTGTGCACCACCGGGGAAGGGCAGTGAGCCCATAGTGCTTCGCCGCTGGATCCCGCTGGCGATGGCGGCCACCATCTCGCTCAGCGCCGCAGTCGTCTCCGCGTCAGTTGACGCCCCAGTCGGCGTGCTGATCGCGCCTGCAGGTGACGGCCTCAATGAGCTGGAGGCGCGCTTCGCGGATGCGATCATCGCCGAGCTGGTCGCCGGCGGCGCGCGGGCGTCTCTGCTGCACGATGCGTCCCCTCTGGTGCGGGCGTCCCGGGCGAGGTTGCCGGCGGTGGCGGCCGGAGATGACTGGACCCCGCTGAACGGCGTCCTCAGCCGACTGGCCGATCGCCTCCGTTTGGGATATGTGCTGCTGGTCGCGGTGAATGAGGACGACGGCGCGCTGCGGGTGACCGGCCTGCTGGTGGTGCGGGGCGGTGCCTCCGCCGAGTTCGAGGCCCTCCCCGCGGCCGCCGCCGACGAGGGGCCGCGAGGTGCCGCAGAGACGACTGCTCGCCGCGTGGCCGAGCTGGTCGCCAAGCTTCCTCCCCCGGCGGATCCGGACCAGGAGGCAGTCGAGGTGGTGCGGCCCGGGCCCCCCCCCCAGCAGCCGGCCGAGCCTGGCGCTCAGACAGATGAAGAGCATGGCGGGCAGGAGACCGTACCGGTTGCCGGTGAGGCCGGCGAAGAGCCTGGGCCGCCCGACGCTCAGGCCGCACCGGGGCCTGGTGCCGACGACGGCGCCGCCGACGCGCTCGCCGAGGCGCAAGCGGCCTTTGAGGCGGGTGAGTTGGACCGGGCCGCCAGACTGCTGAGCGACTTCAAGGACGCGCATCAGCCCACTGGGCGGTACTACCTGCTGCGGGCGCGCCTGAGCATGGCCCGACAGCACCGGGATGATGCCGTCGCGGACCTCCGGCAGGCCGTCGCGCTTCAGCCGGACCTGGTCGAGGCCCGCGTCTGGCTGGCCCGCCTGCTCGACGACGGGGGCCTGTGGCAGGAGGCCATAACGCACTACGAGCAGGCGCTGGCGGTCGAGCCAGGCCGGCTTGAGGCGCTGCTGGGCCTGGCCCGCATCTACCGCGACCACGGACACCGCCGGAAGGCCATTGAGCTGCTGACCGAGGCCGTTGATGCGGGAGTGGAAGACCCGGCCCTGCTGACGCTCCTGGGTGACCTGCAGGCCCTGGAGGATCGCTCGGAGTTGGCGGAACGCTACTACATGCAGGCCGTAGCCGCCTCCGGCGGCGAGCGAGCGGCGACCATCCTCGAGCGCCTGGGCGCTCTCTACGCCGACCAGCACCGACATCGGGAGGCCCTGAGCTGCTATCTCAAGGCGGCGGAGCTCAATCCCTCCCGCGCCAGCATGCTGCAGCGCCGCTACCGGGAGGTCATGACCGCTGCCGACAGCTCCGTCTATGAGGCGCTCACCTCCGGCTGGAGCGCATTTGAGGATTACGTGCAGAGCGATATCGGCGAGCGTGAGATGGTCTACCGGAAGCTGGCCGACACGCGCGCTCAGCTCGAGGAGGCCATGCGCTTCGCCGACAGCATCACGCCGCCAACCGACGAGAGGGCTGAGCACGCCAGGCGGCAGTACGCCTACAGCCTGGCGGTGGAGGCCGCCGTGGCCGCGCTGACCTACATCGATCTGGCGCAGGAGCCGATGCGCGACCGTGCGGCCAGGCGCCACCGTGAGGCGCTCGCCGAACTGAGCGCGCTGCGCGGCGCTGAAGGGGGCTGAGGTTCTGAATGCTGGAGCAGCTTGGCAGGCTTCTGGCGGCCCTCGGGGCACTGATACTGATTCTTGGAGCGGTGATGATCCTGGTGGGGCGCCTTGCACCGTCGGGACGATTGCTGCCGGGCGACATCGTGATCCGCCGACCCGGGTTCACGCTCTACTTCCCGCTGATGACCATGATCGTCATCAGTTTGGTGCTCAGCGGGATCATGTGGCTGGTGACGTACTTGCGAAGATGATCTGCCGCGGGTCGGTGGGGGTGGGCCTGCGTGGGACGTCGCAACCTCCAACGAGAGGAGCGATGCCGTCATGCTGATGCACGAGTGGATTCGATACCGCGATGAGAAGCTCAAGCGCTCCGCTGAAGATGACGAGGCCCCGGAGGAGGGGGCGGCCGAGGCCGAGGGTGAGGCTGCCGGAGCCGATGTCGAGACGAAAGAGACCGGCGTGGAGACGGAGGAGACCGAGGCCGCGCCTGCGGAGGCCGAGCCGGCCCGGCAGCCTGAGGTGGCCGAGGAGACCGAGGCCCAGGAGCCCTCTGAAGAGCCACAGCCTCAAGCCGAGCCCGAGCAGGCCAAGAGTACAGATAGGGAACGTGAGGAGGTCCTGGCCTCCCTGCAGGAGGAGTTGGATCGCGCCGGACAGAGCATGCAGGAGCGGCTCGAGCAGATCCAGGCGCGCCAGAGGCAGCTGCCCATCGAGGTGGAGGAGCCCGAACCTGAGGAGGACGAGGAGCGCGGGAAGCGGCCCAGCGAGACGCGCCAGGAGCTTGTGAAGCGACTGCTCGATCCTGTACTGACCCTGCGCGAGGCCGCACTGCTGCTGGAGGTGTGTCCGACGACCGTCCGCCGCTACACCAACCGCGGACTGCTCAACTGCTTCCGCACGCCCGGCAACCAGCGGCGCTTTCACCTGTCCGACGTCCTGGAGTTCATGGAGCGCCGCGAGCACGATGAGGTGTGAGCCGTCTCACCCCTCGCCGGGCGGGACCTCTCCGAAGCCTGTCACGAGCATCATTCACCCGCGAGGGATCACAGATGGCAGGACGAGCGCTGCTCATCATGGCCTCCGGCGAGGCCAGGGAGCGCACCCAGCGGGGGCTGGCGGAGCGCTGTGTTGCGGTCGAGCTGTCGGACGACCTCGAGGCCGCTCTCTCCAGCCCTCCGATTGACGTGGACGTGACGGTCTTTGATCTGGACGTCAGCGAGACGGGTACCGAGGAGACATTTGATCGGGTCCGCGATGTCATCGGAGCCGGGCTGATAGCCCTCGGCGATCGCCGGGGGCGGGCCGACGCGGTCAGCGTGCTGAGGGCCGGCGCTGATGACTTCATCGCCCCGCCGCCTCATCCCGCCGAGGTCGTTGCCCGCGTTCGCGCCCTGCTCCGCCGCCTCCGGGAGTACTGCGGCTGGCCGCAGTCGGTCATCGATCTCGGCGACGTGCGTGTGGACTGCGAGCGCCATGAGGTTACCGTCCGCGGCGAGTCCGTGGAGCTCACGCCCAAGGAGTTCGACCTGATGCGCGAGCTGGCCCGCAGCGCCGGCGAGCTCGTGCCGCGAGAGGAGCTGCTCCAGAGCGTCTGGGGCTACGACGAGTCCATCCGGAGCAGGACGCTCGACGTGCACATCGGGCGCCTGCGCAAGAAGATCGAGCCCGATCCGTCCCGGCCCCGGCTGATAGTGACGGTGCCGCGGGTCGGGTATCGCATCGCCGCCTGAGTCCCCGTCGTCGGCCTCCCCGGCGGCGGGCAGCATGAGCCGAGGGAGGCCGACGGCATCTCGATGACCATCGCATCCGTCTCCCCTCGCGACCTGCTGGTGCCGCTGGACCAGCCCATCCCTGCCAGCGTCGCCCGACCACGTACCGAGGCGCTGCCCGTGCGCCTCGTGCGCGTGCAGTGCCGGGGCGGGGAGATCGCCTGGGGCGAGGCGTGGTGGAGCGACCGCGGGGAGCTGCACGAGGCTCTCGATGTGCTGGCCCCGACGATCCTCGGCGCCGACCCACTGGACCGTCTCGCGCTATGGGAGCGCATGGTGGACCGCCTCACCTCCCTGAAGGAGCCCCTGCCGGCGGGTGCTGCGGCGCTCAGCGCCATCGACGTTGCCCTCTGGGATCTGGCGGGTCGCTCCGCCGGAATGCCCGTCTGGCGCCTCATCGGCGGCCGCCGCTTCGCGCGCCTCGACGCCTACGCCACCGGCATCTACCTGGAGGAGCCGGACGTGGCGGCGGAGAAGGCGGAGGCGATGCTCGAGAGCGGCTTCCGCGCCGTGAAGATCAAAGCCGGCGCCGGACTCGAGCGGGACCTGCGGGTGCTGGAGGCCGTCCGGGAGGCGGTAGGGCCGCAGGTGCCGGTGCTCGTGGACGCCAATCAGGCATTTGAGGACCTTCAGGAGGCCATGGACCTGGGCGCGGCGCTGGATCGGCATGAGGTCTTCTGGTATGAGGAGCCTATGCCGCCAGGCGACTGGAGCGATTACGTATCTTTGCGGCATGCCGTCGATACCCCCATCGCCGGCGGAGAGCGCCTCCGCTCGCCGGGGAGCTTCCTGCAGGCTTTGCGCGCCGGAGCGCTGGACGTGGTCATGCCCGACGTGCGGCTGTGCGGGGGCATCACGGGGATGCTCAAGGCCGCTGAGCTGGCGCGTTGGTTCGGCGTGCGCGTAAGCCCGCACAACTGGGCGTCGCAGCTCGGAGCCATCGCCTCCGGCCACGCGGCCGTGACGCTGTCCAACTGCGTGATGACCGAGCTGGAGGCCACGCGCACACCGCTGACGGAGAGCCTGCTCGATCCACCGCTTGCGCTCGAGGACGGCTTTCTGATCATCCCCGACGCCCCGGGCCTGGGGGTGGCCGTGAACGAGGAGGTCGTCGAGCGGTTCGCCATCTGAGTCGGGCATAGACAGGGGTCGCGAGATGATCGGCGAAGAGCTCCTGGAGAGAGTGCGCCGGGCCCGTGAGCGACAGCACGCGGTCATCGACCGCGTCTGCGGCGCCTGTGACAACAAGTGCTGCAAGCAGATGACCATGATGGGCAGCCAGGATCTGCGGCGCCTCGTCAAGGCCATGCTGCTGGACCCCGACTTCCAGGAGCGGGTGCGAGATGGACTCGCGCGCGTGGCCGACCGGCTGGAGGCCGATCTGGTCGTGCTGCAGCAGGTCACCGAGCTGCTGCAGGCCTCAGCCGATGCATCGCACGCTGAGGACCTGACTGACCTGCAGCGCAACGTGGAACAGTGGGCCGACTTCGTCCGCTGGCTGCGGAGCGACTTCCCGCTCGACCTCGACGAGATGCGTCGCCTGCTACACTTCTCAGCCATCCGCTCCAACACGGTCAAGGCCGTCGATCGCTTTCCCGGGGGCCTCGGCGCCCTTGCGAACATCTCCGGCCCCGACAGCAGCTTCCAGTACTCCCGCCGGCGGATGGGCCCGCAGCGCTGTCTGTTCTACCTCGACGACCGCGGCTGCATCTGCGAGGACGCCAAGCCCGCCAAGTGCGCGAACTTCTTCTGCGTCGGCGACCCCAACCTCCTGGAGGAGCTGCGGGAGGAGCTCAGCTTCGACGACTTCGTGATGGCGAACCTCGACATCATCCAGTTCGAGGCCCTGCAGGAGATGATCTCACTCGAGCGGGATCTCGGCCCCGACTTCACCGACCCCAAGATCGTTATTGGGGCCTCCAATGAGCAGATCGACCGCATCGCTGCCTCGATGGGTAGTGCCGGGGAGGACGTCCGCGTCCGGCGCATCGAGCGCCCCGGGCTGCGCTCGGCCGCCGAGGTGGAGCGGGAGCTGGCGGAGGTCCCCGAGGGCGTGGGACTGCTCGAGGTCTACCCCGCCATCGACGGCAACACGCTGTATGAGCTTGCCCTGGCCCTCGACCGCGTTCGGCTCCGTGACGAGCACCCCAGCTACGTCCTGGCCGCCGGCGAGCTCAAGCCGACTCCGGCCCCGCACCCGGTCTGGGACGATCGCATGATGGCTCAGCCCCTCGGCGCCCTGGACCTCTTTGTCGTCCAGAGCTGACGCCCTGGACGCAGGCAGCCTGCTTCGCGCGGCTCTCTCACGCTCCTGCTCGATGTCATCCACGTCTCAAGCGTGCGGCGCAGGCTTCCTCCCGCCCGTCTCCTCTGATGGCCTGCACCCGCTTGGCTGCTGGTCTCGCCGTCCTCCCTCCCTGCAAGCATTCTGATAGACGGCTGCACGACTCCTCGAAGGACTTCAAGACACCTCCTGCGCTACGCTGAAGCCGTCCTTCGCACGGCCGCGTACTGGAGGGTCCGCACCATGCAGGGAAACGGCGAGCGCGAGCGACGCCTCGAGCGCCAGGCCGACAGGCTTATCGCGGAGAGCATCCGCCGCCACGGTCGCGGCGAGTACCCGTGCTATCAGGAGCGATGGATGGACCAGCTCAGCCGCCGGGAGCGGCCGGGCGTGGAGCGCGTGGCCGGCAGCGTGGGGCCCGGGGAGATCGAGGCCAGGCTGGGAGGGATGGTCGTGGACGCACAGCTTACGCGCAGGCAGCGCATGGTGATCAGATGGATCGTGCGGGGCATCTCGCAGCGGGAG
>JBNGDZ010000178.1:0-8753 GCA_049975765.1 Armatimonadota bacterium | reverse complement strand
GCCTTCATGCTCACCACCCTCGCGCAGCGGCGCGAGGCGCTGCTGCGCTGCGCGGAGCTTGACCTGGTGTTCATCGCACACGAGGAGGCCGAGGAGCTGTCCGCCGGGGGCGTGATGCACGAGAGCGCGCTGTCGCAGGAGCTGGGTGTGCCGGGGCAGAAGGCCGAGGCCGAGGTCCGGGCCCTGGAGGCCTGGCGGGAGGCCTGGGACGGGCCCGGCGCGCCGCCTCTGCACATCGCGCATCTGTCCACCGCCGCCGGCGCGAGGCTGCTGCGAGAGTGGAGTGACGGCCCGACGGCGGAGACCGCGCCGCACTATCTCGCGCTCACGCACCACGCCATCGCTGAGCACGGCGCGAATGCCAAGATGAACCCGCCGCTGCGGAGCGAAGAGGACCGGCTGGCGCTGATCGAGGCCGTTCGCGATGGGGTGGTCGAGGTCGTGGCGACCGACCACGCGCCACACACTCCGGAGGAGAAGGCCGCCGGGCTCGTCGAGGCGCCCTTCGGTATCGTCGGTCTGGAGACCGCGCTGTCTGTGACCATGGAGATTCTGGTGGGCGAGGCAGGGATGAGCCTGTCCGAGGCACTGGCGAGGCTCACCTGCAATCCCGCGCGGGTGCTTGACCTGCCCGGCGGGCGGATCGAGGAGGAGGCGCCCGCCGACCTGCTCGTCTTCGATCCCGATCAACGGTGGACCGTCGCTCCCGAGCGCTTCGAGACCAAGGGGCGCAACACGCCCTTCGCCGGTCGCGAGTTGCCGGCGCGGGTGGAGACCGTCATCATCGATGGCCGCGTCATCTACGGAGAGGGACGTTTCGCGGGCAGCCGCCGTCCGCGGGGGCTGAACTGAACCACCACGGACCAGAGACTATGACTCGAGGCATCGCACCAGCACTCATCGCAGCCCTCTGTCTCACGCTCTGCGGCCGGGCCACGGCAGCGGAGGAGTGTGTGGTGCTGGCGAACGGCATCCCGCTGGAGGCGCGCCTGGTCAGATGCGACGAGGCGGGGAACCTGCTCCTCTCGCCCGAGGCGCTGCAGCGGGGGCTGGGCCTCACGGTCCTCGAGCCTGAGGGGGACGGGGCCTGGAGCATCAGGGGCTTCGGCATCACGCTGCTGGCGCGTCCCGACGTGGCGGCCTACACCATCGGCGGTGAGCTGCAGCGCGGTGAGAGCTGCCCGGTCGCGATCGACGGGGAGCTGTGGGTCCCGCTGTCGATGGTGCGCCGGGCGTTCGGCGCGGATGCTCAGATGCGGCGCGAGAATGGCGCCAGGGTGTGGACGCTTCGCGGGCGCGGTGTCGAGCTGACCGACGTGCGCGAGGGGGCGCATCGGGAGAGGGCCCGCCTGGTGCTCGACGTGACCGGCCCTACGGCGTTCACCTGGTGGGAGGAGCCGGGGCGGCTGCTTATCGACCTACCCGCCCCCGGCGAGCCGGGCGCGTGGAGTCGCTCGGTGCAGCTGCTGCGCTTCGATGACCCCTTGATCTCCGAGCTACGGCAGGGGCCAACCGCCGCCGAGACGATTCGCGTGGAGATCGTGCACGGATCATCGCGTCCGCCGCGGGTCTTCAGCCTGGCGGAGCCGCCCCGCGTGGTGGTCGATCTCTTCCGCGACCCCGAGGACATCCCCCCCGAGCCGGAGCCGCCGGAGGTGGCGCCCCTGCCGGGGGCGGCCGGCGTTCTGCACACCCGCAACTTCTCGACCCCCAGGGGGCCGGTGCGCGTCTTCGTCCTGGAGGTAGACCCCCGTTCGGAGCGCATTGACGTCCGGCCCGTGCTGGCGTCTGCCACCGTACACGGCCGTGCCACGGTCACGCGCATGGTCGCCTCAACGGGCGCCTACGGCGGTGTCAACGGCGGCTTCTTCGCCCGCGGAGGCCAGCCGTTGGGGATGCTGGTTATCGACGGGGAGTGGATTCGGGAGCCGTGGGGCGGCCGGACCGTGCTGGGAATCAGGCAGGACGGGCGGGTCCTTATGGACCGCCTGGACTTCGCAGGACAGGTGGCCTTCTCGGGCCTCGGCACGCAGCGGCTGCACGGCATCAACCACACGCCTGACGAGATGGACACTCTGACTATGTACACCCGGCGCTGGGGGGAGTTCGTGGTCGGCGCGCGACAGTGCACCCGCCTGGCCGTGGACGCCGAGGGCGTCGTGACGCATAAGGAGACCGACGGGCGCATCGTGCGCATCCCGGAGGGTGGCTTCGTGCTCTCCGGGAACGGGCGGATGGCGGGGAGCCTCGATGTGGTGGAGGTGGGCACGGAGGTGGAGGCGCGGCTGGGCACCTCGCCGCAGTGGCCGGCGCTGCGCCACGCCATCGGTGGCGGCCCCCGGCTGGTGAAGGATGGCCGTCCGCACGTGACGGCCGCGCCTGAGGGATTCCGCTCGGACGTGCACTCCACGGCCCCCTCGCGGACGGCCCTGGGCGTCACGAAGGACGGCCGGCTGCTGCTGGTGGCCGCGCAGGGAGCCGGCGAGACCGCGGGCACCGGAATGACGCTGCAGGAGCTTGCCAGCACCATGGTCAAGCTCGGTGCCTGGCAGGCCATGAACGTCGATGGTGGTGGCTCCACCAGCTTCGTCGCCGGCGGGAAGCTGCTCAACCGGCCCACCGACGGAGTGCCGCGGCGCGTCTCCAACGCGCTGTTGGTCTTCGTGCGCGGCTGCGACCGCGTGGAGGCCGGTCGATAGAGAGGCAGGCCGCCCTCATACCGGTATCGAACATTCCTCTGGGACGCGCCGGGGACGAGGATGGGAGAGGGGTAGGTGCCAGAGATGAGTGACCGGACCGCACAGGGAGAGCTCGACGAGCAGCAGCAGGAGATTCTTCTGGACCTGGCACGAGAGACGATAAAGCGGTATGTCACCGAGGGCACGGTGCCCGATCCCCCGTCCGGCGACCCGGCCCTTGAGCAGCCGCGGGCGGTCTTCGTGACCCTCCACAAGCATGGGCAGCTGCGTGGCTGCATCGGGTCGCTGGAGCCGCGCGAGCCGCTGGCGGCGGCTGTGCGGTCATCGGCCATCTCGGCTGCCACCCAGGACCCGCGCTTTCCGCCGGTCACGCCGGAGGAACTGGACGATCTGGAGATCGAGATCAGCGTGCTCTCGCCCCTGCGGAGGGTGGACAGCGCCGACGAGATCGTTGTCGGCGAGCATGGGGTCATGGTGGCGGATGGGATGCGCCGCGGGGTCTTTCTGCCGCATGTGGCGCCCGAGCAGGGGTGGGACCGCGACACCATGCTGCAGTACCTGTGCGCTCACAAGGCCGGGCTCCCCGCCGACGCCTGGCAGAGGGGCGCGGAGCTACACGTCTTCACCGCGCAGGTCTTCGGCGAGGGCGACTGATCTCAGGCCGCCGTCACTGCAACGCTCACAGCGTGAGGTGCAGCAATGATCAGACTCGGCTACCACCCGGCGAGCTTCCCCGGTGAGGGCCTGGAGAAGCTCCTGGCGGCTCTGCCACCGGTGTGCGAGCAGGGGTGGGACGGCCTGGAGTACTCCGCCCGGGTCTTCGAGCCCTGGTTCGACCGCCCAGGCGAGATCCGGACACTCCTGCAGGATGCCGGGGCGGTGCTCTCGGGGCTCTACTACACCTGCGGTTTCACCTCAGACGCCGAGGTGCAGCAATGGCTGGAGGACGGCGAGCGGGTGGCGGAGTTCTGCGCGGCCGTGGACTGCCATCTGGTGCTCATCGACGGGGGCCGCAAGGACGGCGGCGGGGGAGAGGACCAGATCCGCCGCGCCGCGGAGGGCGCGGACGCGATGGGCCGGCTCTGCCGGCGCTACGGCCGCGTCTGCTCCTGGCACCAGCACTGGGGCACGGCTTTCGAATACGAGGAGCCCTTCGAGCGCCTGATGGCGTTGACCGACCCGGAGCTTGTGAGGTTCACTCCGGACACGGCGCAGCTCACTCTGGGCGGCTTCGACGTGCCGGAGACCATCCGCCGGCACCGGGATCGCACCGTCTACGTGCACTTCAAGGACCTGGGCGAGGACCGGCGCTTCACGGAACTCGGCACCGGCGTGGTGGACTTCACGCGCTGCTGGGAGGTCCTGCAAGAGGGCGAGTTCTCCGGGTGGATCGTAGTGGACCTGGACTACACGAACCTCGACCCGGCCGAATCCTGCGCCATTAACATCGGCTATCTCACCGAGACGCTTGGCATCCGCCCCGCGGCCGGTGGACAGCGTCGCTCCGAGGCTCACTCGGGCGACCCGGCCTCCTCGGTGTAGGGCAGCCGGGTACCGGCCTCCATCAGGCCCCCCTCCAGCGCGCGCGCGACGTTCCGGGCGTGGTCGCCGATCTTCTCGTAGTTCATCAGCGCGTCGAGGAAGAGCACGCCCGGCAGCATGAGGCACTCGCCTTGACGCGAGCGCTCCAGGTGGGCCATCCGGCCCTCGTGCGTGCGTCTGTCCACGGTCGTCTCCAGCTCCAGGATCCGCTCGGGCAGGGCACCATCCGCCCCGGTGAGGGCCAGGGCCACCGACTCGAGCATCTCGTCAACCAGTCCGGCCATCTCCCTGACCTCCCCCTCCGCCGCCGATGACCAGCGCATGTCATGCGCCGCTCGCTGCTCGGCCAGCTCCAGGAGGTTCTTGCAGTGGTCGCCGACGCGCTCGAGATCATGTGCCACGTGCAGCATCGCCGGGACCTGCTCGGAGACGTAGTCGGGGATGTCGCGTTCCATCAGCTCGACGAGGTATTCGGTGATGGAGTCCTGCAGGTGGTCAATGGCCTCATCCTCAGCCCACAGCGGCTCTGTGTCCACGTCCGCCGGATGAAGGACGGCCTCCGTGGACCCTTCGACGAGGTGTCGGCAGATGCGGGCCATGCGGGCCAGCTCCTGGAGGGTGGCGCCGGCGGCCGCGGCGGGCGTCTCAAGCAGGCGCCGGTCGATGTGCGCAGCCTCCGCAGCCGCGCGGCGGTGCGGCTCGGGGATCCAGCGCTCCAGAAGGGCCGCGAACCAGTTGTTGAAGATCAGGAACAGCAGCGCGTCCAGGACATTGAACAGGGTGTGCGAGTTCGCCACCTGGCGCTGCAGTGCCGCCTCGTAGGCGCTGGAGCCCACCTCCAGCCCCTCCGTGGGCGGCGAGAGGGCCAGCACCGCGGGCGTGAACCACTTGAGCAGAACCAGGGCCAGAAGAACGCCGACAACGTTGTGGATGGTGTGCGCCCAGGCGGTGCGGCGCGCGGTGGGATGCGTGCCGATCGAGGCGACCTGGGCCGTAATGCAGGTGCCGATGTTATCGCCCAGCATCAGGGCGATGGCGGCCTCCAGGGTGATGAGGTCGTGTGCCGCCAGCGCCATGGCGATGCCGAGGGAAGCGGAGCTCGACTGGATGCAGATCGTGACCAGCGTTCCCGCCACGACCGCCAGCACCAGATTGTGGCTGAAATCAGTGAACAGCCTCACGGCCAGTTGACTCTGCTTGAGGCTCTCCACGGAGTCCTTGAGCAGCATCAGGCCCAGGAAGAGAATGCCGAAGCCGAGAATGCCCTGGCCGAGGTCCCTCACGAAGCGGCGCTTGGCGAAGAACTGCATGGCGAAGCCCACGGCGATGGCCGGCAGAGCCACCTGGGTGATCTGAAAGGCCATAATCTGGCCGGTGACGGTGGTGCCGATGTTGGCGCCGTAGATGACCCCCAGCGCCTGCCGGAACGTCATGAGTTGAGCG
Source organism: Armatimonadota bacterium (assembly GCA_049975765.1). Lineage (GTDB taxonomy): Bacteria > Armatimonadota > Zipacnadia > Zipacnadales > UBA5352 > JAYENL01. Next base: position 3,069 of record JBNGDZ010000178.1, on the reverse strand, counting down.
TTGACGAACCCCACGGTCATGACGGTGATCGCGCTGCTGCTCTGCACGATCCCCGTCACCACCGTTCCCACCACGCAGCCGAGCCAGGCGTTGCGTGTGAGAGCGGCCAGGATCTTGCGCATCGCGTCCCCGGCGGCGCTCTCCAGTCCGTCGCCCATGGTGCGGATACCGTACATCAACAGAGCGACGCCACCCAGCGTCCCGGTGACGATCTCAAACCAGTTGATCTCCGTCACACTATACCCACCCAGGCTCCCGCGCCTCGAGCGGGAGCATGCGCCGTCCGCGACCTCGTCGGTAACGTCAGTGCGACTCCCCGAGGGCGGGGCGCCCCCGTACGCCCCTACGTCCGCCGGCCTTCCTTCCACACTCCAGTTGGCGAGTCCTTTTCCTCATCCGACGGGCGCCGGAAGGAGTGTGACCGGCTGCAGAGAAGGATTGCCCGACGGCAGCCAGACGCCAGGGAGGAAGGCCTGATGAACTACGGCATCGTCGCCGCCGGCAGGTTCGGCGATGACATCGAGGACGCGTTCCGGGTCGCCGGCAAGATCGGCTTCGACGGCCTGGAGATCCCCTTCAACAGCCTGGAGTGCGAGCAGGAGCTGATCTGGACGCCGGAGGGAGTTGGCCGGCTGCGGCGGCTGAGCGAGCGCTACGGGCTGGCAATGCCCTCGCTGATAGCCGGGCGCTACAACCGCCGCGGCTTCACTGATGACGACCCCGGGGTGCGCCAGGAGGCCGTGGAGGTGATGCTGCACCTCATCGACATGTGCGCCGAGGCGGGCATCGAGCGCATCCTGACGGCGTTCTTCGGCGATCAGATGATTGACGACGAGACCGACGTGCAGCGGGCTATCGACGGCGTGGCGGAGTGTGCGCCCAAGGCCGAGAGCCGTGGCGTGACGCTGGCGCTGGAGGGCACGGTGGACGCCGGGCGGTGGCTGCGGATCATAGATGCGGTCGCCTCCGAGGCCGTGGGCGTCTACTACGACGTGGGCAACGCGGTCTGGATCGGCCTGGACACGCCGGCGGAGCTTGAGATGCTCTCCGACGCCGGGGTCCTGCAGCAGATCCACATCAAGGACATGACGCGGGAGAAGGTCAACTCGCCGCTTGGCGAAGGCGACGTGGACTGGGACGAGGTGGCCGGCGCCATCGCGGAGGTCGGCTACGACGAGTGGCTGGTGCTGGAGACCCCGCGCAGCGACGCGCCGGAGGAGGACTACGCGCGGTACCTCGAGTTCATCCACAGGTACGTCGAGGCCACCTGAGGAAGCTGGCCGCCGCGGAGAGGAGGGCGTGCCATGATTCAGGTCAGTGCGGATGAGGCCATGGGGAAGAAGTACCCCGAGTGGGTCATCCTGGTGGTCGCCCGGGACGGGGAGGGGAAGCCCAACGTCATGCCGGCCGGCTGGGGTATGGTCTGCTCCGGCCAGCCGCGCCTGGTGTGCGTGTCAGTGGCGCTGACGCGCTATACACACCGCTGCATCGAGGAGACCGGGGAGTTCGTTTTCGCGTGGGCGGGCGAGGGTCAGGCGCAGCTCGTCGAGGATACCGGCTCGACCTCCGGCCGCGAGATCGACAAGTTCGACGAGTTCGACATCCCTGTCGCGGAGCCGGCGGTCACGGGCGTTCCGCTGCTGGCGGGGGCGGCCATCAACCTGGAGTGCAGCCTCTGGAAGGGCTACCCGTCAGGGGATCACACCATCTTCGTGGGGGAGGTGGTGGCGGCTCACCTGCCGGAGGAGCCGGTGGCGACGCTGCTGAACTTCGGAGGGAAGTTCGCGCCAGCCGCACCGGTGGACGAGTTAACGTGAGTGCAAGTTTCGGCGATGATCCTCAGCAAAGGTGAGTGCAATATGGATGTCATGGAGGCCATACGAGAGCGCTTCAGCGTGCGGAAGTTCAAGCACTATCCGGTCGAGGAGGAGAAGCTGGAGGCAGTGATGGAGGCGGCGCGCCTGGCGCCGTCTGCGAGGAACCTGCAGGAGTGGCGCTTCGTGGTGGTGCGCGATCCGGAGATGCGTAAGGCTCTGGCGGAGGCCGCCAACGGCCAGCGCTTCGTGGGGGAGGCCCCGGCGGTGATCGTGGGCTGCGCTATCACCAGCGAGCACGTCATGTCCTGCGGGCTGCACTGCTTCCCCATCGACGTGTCCATTGCCATGGCCTACATGACTCTGGAGGCGGTGGAGCAGGGGCTGGGAACGTGCTGGATCGGCGCCTTCAACGCTGACAGAGTGGGCGACCTGCTGGGCATCCCTGAGGACGTGATCGTGGTCGGCCTGCTGCCGATCGGCTACCCGGCGACCCAGGCCCCCCCAAAGAAGCGCCTCTCGCTGGACGACATCATGATGGAGGAGCGGTGGGAGGGCTAAGGGGCCTCAAGAGGGCCGCAGCTGTGACTGGCAGGCCGGTGGTCCGTGCCGATCGCGGGCCGTCAACCGTTGTGTATGACCGGGCCGCGGTAGGCCAGCCCGCGCCGCACGCGCTCGTTATGCCGCTCCATCATCTTGCGAAGTAGCTCTTCGGGGTCGTCGTCCATGACGATGGCCGCACCCGTCTCCTTGTTGATGACCTCCAGCAGCTCGGGGATGTGGTCCGCGATGCCCCCCGTGCCGGTCAGGGCGCCGATGAGTCGGGCCTCGTCGTAGGCGATGGCGAACTCGCCGAGGGTCCCTGAGCGGCCGCCGATGACCACCACCGCCTCGCAGGTGCGGATGATCTCGATCTCCCTACCCATCAGGCCGCTGCCGGTGAAGATCAGCACGTCGTACTCCTCCCACGGGGAGCCGTAGACGTCGCGATGCTCGTCCAGCGAGTGCGCCGGCGAGATGCCAATGACCAGCGTGCCAACCTCCTTTGCGCCGAGTACGGCCTGGTGGGGCAGGCCCGGGGCGGAGCCCGTGACCACGATGATGTCGTGCCTGGCCAGAGAGCGGCCCATCTCGCGCGCCTTCTCCAGTACCTCTTCGCTGAGCTCGCCGCCGGCGGATCCGACCACGCCTACCTTCATGCGCATCTCTATCGCTCCATTCGGGTGACCTCACGGCCCGGCGGCCGGCACACTGC
>JBNGDZ010000177.1:0-8761 GCA_049975765.1 Armatimonadota bacterium | reverse complement strand
GTGTAGATCAGCACCTTCTCGTCCTGTTCGGTCTTCACGTGCACAACCGCTACGACGGGCCCGCTATCATCGGTCACCTTGTAGCCCGTGACGCCGCCGCCGCCGCGCTTCTGGGACCTGAACTCGTCCGGGGACACCAGCTTGCCGTAGCCATTCTCGGTCACGACCAGTGCCATGCTTGCCATCGTATCTTCCTCCATGCCTCAGCGTGATGCGTGATTCACTCCCGTCAGACTAACCGAAATCGGCTCTCAGCGCAAGGCCAATTTGCCCCTGAGCGGCTGATTCCGGCCCTCAGCGTCCCTGAGCGGCATTCACGGGGGGACGGCGTTGTGAGCAGGATCGACACGATACCGGCGCTGCGCGTCGGACAGGATTACGGCAACGGCGAGGGCTCTGGTCCCGTCCCAGATGCATGCTGTCGTACGTCGTTGTCCTGCGTATCCTGTTCATCCTGTTCCCCTGCCGTTATCGTTCCCGCGCCTCTCAGCGCCCGCCCGAGAGCCTCACGACCATCAGATCATCCGGCGCCACCCGTGCCATGAACGAGCCATCGCCCGTCCGTTGCAGAGCCTCGCCAGACAGCACCTCCGTCAGCTCCGGCGACTGCAGGTCCACCGCCGCCATGTCAACGCTGACCGTGGCCGCCACCGCCTCGTCGGAGTCATTGAAGACCGTGAGGTAGACATCACCATCATCCCCCGGCCCGAAACGCTCCACGGTGACCCGAGGGTCGCTGCTGCGCGCGTGGGTGACAGGCTCCCAGCCGGCCTCATTGAGCGTCGCGCACACCGGGATGTACTTCATGAACAGCGCCCGGTCGCGGTTGTAGAGCGCGGGCCGCCGCCAGTAGGGGTCGTCTGCGGCGTTGTGCGAGAAGAAGCTGGGGAAGATGCCCCAGGCCACTGAGCGCTTGAAGTAGCGCTCCACCAGCTCCGGCGGGAAGTCGGCGTAGATCGTGTTCTGCAGCAGCAGGTAGGGCCGCTGATAGCACAGGGCCCGCCGGTAGCTCAGGTCGGCGCTGGACATCGGATTGTACTGGCCGCCGGGGTTCCAGTTCGTCTCGATGCCCATCACGTCGCACCACGCCGCCAGCCACGGGAAGCGCGCCGGGGTGCTGTTGGCCATCAGCAGCCGCCCCTGCTCGTGAAGCTGCTCCGCCAGCCCGCGCGCGAACTCCACCGCGTTGAAGATGGTGAGCTGACAGACGCTGCCCTCGCGCGTGAAGGTCAGCGGCGTGGCCGCGTAGCGCCAGTGCTCGCGGCGGAAGTTGGGCGTGGTGGCTCCCATCTCCGACGAGTCTATGTATATCCCGTCCAGCTCCCCCGGCTCCTGGGGCTCGAAGCCCGGGTTGCGCAGCAGATTCTCGTCGCTGCCCTCCTCGCGGACGGTGAGGTCGTCGAAGAGGACGCTCCCGGTGGCCTCGCCACGGAACATGGCGTATACGGCCGCGGTGGCCACCGGCTTCGCCGGCTCGATACGCACCTCAGCGCGCTGCCAGCCCTCCGTGCCGGCGTCAAAGCCTGCCCGCTGGCCCCACAGATGGTCGCCGTCGGTGTACGTGAGATCCACGTACAGGCACCACTCATCGCCCGGATCGCCGTCCAGCCGCTCTGCGCGGCTCCACCCCGACACCAGCAGCGCTCGAGGCTCCTGCTGATCGACGCTGATGGTCTGCGCGGCACCGTGCGGGCCGAGCTCGCGGGCCTCCGCACGGATCGCCGTGGTGCCGCCCCGCCCCTCGCCCGGCGCCAGATTGTAGCCCCCGTACGGCCCCCAGCCGGCGAGTTTCGCGGCGTGCTCGAACGCCCCCCACACCTGGCGGCCCACGTAGCGCGCGCGGGTGGGCTGGTCGGGCCGGTCCGCCATCAGGTGGGGGGAGGGATTGAGGGTGAACAGCGCGCCGTCGCACCACGGAGCCTTCAGCACGTGCAGGATCATCCGCCCCGCCGCGTCGTGCACGGCCGAGCTCAGAGCCGCCATGTCGGCCTCGTGTCCATCCTCGGCGCGCTGCCGGAGCAGCTTCACGGCCTCCTCGCGCTCCCGCGGCATCTCCGGGGGCATGTGCAGCCAGTAGCCGCTCGGCTCGCAGTAGACGAAGCTGTAGATGCCCGCCTCGTCATCGAACGCCACGTTGTTGTTCCCCTCGTGGAACGCGAAGCCAAAGTCCTCCCACCCTTGGACCGTGCTCACGTCGGTGAAGGGCATCCAGATGCCCTCGCGTTCGTTGCGCTTCGTGAAACACTCCGGGTGCAGGTCGTAGTAGCGCCGGAGCGCATCGCGGAAGCCCCACCGGGGATCGACGGGGTAGACCTCCAGCGCGAACTCCGCCGATGACGGAAAGCGCTCCGGCTCCGGCGCCAGGCCCAGGTGCAGCGCGGCGTAGAGCTCGCGGCTGGCGGCGTCATAGGCCAGCTCCGCGATTGCGGGCGCGTCCAGGGGGATGGCCACCGCCAGGCCCGCGTCCTCGCCGGTGACACAGGCCAGCGGGTACCTGGAGGCCATGGTGTTCGGCCCGGCCCCGCAGGGTCTCACGTTCTGGTAGGCCATGTCCGGCTCGATCTCCCGCGATGCGCGCTGATCGTCCCACCACCGGCCGCCCACCACATCCACCGGAATCGCCAGATAGAGGCTGATGGCCCGATCCTGGCCGCTCAGATCCCGCACCTGGCCGGTCACGGCGATGCGGTCGCTCCGCGGCGAGAAGCGGGCCTCAAGCTCCAGGCCCAGCTCCTCGTCTCGGGCCTGCACCAGGGCGTCGTCGCCGTCGCGCTCCACCGGCGCGCGGGGCTGGCGGAAGTCTGATCCAGCGGCCACGTCGCGCCAGAACAGGCCTGAGGCCGAGTCATCGCTGCCCACCAGTGCGCCCGTCGCCTCGTCCATGTGCAGCGCCAGCCCGCCGGCGCTGAGCACCAGCGGCTCGGGGGCCTGCAGGGCCGTGCGCTGCATACGCACCGGCACGCCGTTGAAGGTGCTCACCCCCTCCGGCATGGTCAGCTCCACGACCCGGAAGTCATCGAACCACGCCGTGCCGGTCTTGCCCCGGAAGAGCCCGTAGACCAGGAGCGTGCGGATGGGCTTGATGGGCGCGATGGGCAGCGTGCGCTGCTCCCAGTCGTGCGTTCCGCACTCGAAGGGAGCGTTCTGGCCCCACAGGTTGGAGCCGTCCATGAACTCGATGTCCACCCACAGCGAGTAGCCGCCCGTGGGGGTGCCGCTGACGTCCTCCGCTCGGCTCCACACCTCCGCCACCACCGGCGCGGCGCGCTGCTGGTTCAGCGCCACCTCGAAGAAGATGCCGTGCTGCGCCTCTGGATCGTCAGTGTTCACGCGGGCCGAACGGCTGCCGCTGCGATGCACCTGATCGTCAATCTCGTAGCCCGCCTCCCACGCGCCGGCCCCCACCACCTCTCCGTCCCGGACCTCCTCCAGGCCTGCGTTCGCCACCAGATTCCGCCCCCGGTCCGCGTCAGCCTCGAGCACCGGCTTGAGCACCACCGCCGCCCCCAGCGCGGGAACGGCCGCCGGCAGCAGTATCATCAGCATCGCGCCCATGCGCATGTCAGTCGCCTCCGTTTGCCCGACCGGCTGTGGCCAGAGCCACGGCGCATTTCGCCGACGCCGCGCTTCGTCCTGCGACCGTGGCCATGGAATCTGCATCCCGCGGCGCGTCCGGGCAGGTGGGCGGTGAACCATCAGCCCTGCGCTGTCGTCGGTAAGTCAATACTCACTTTTTTTGGCGGGCGGGGAGGTGCAGGGGTGTGCACTGGCGAATAGGTATGGCGCAATCATCGGGCCGGCGGAGCCACTGTGCAGGCCGTCTGGAAAGCAGCGGCCGGCCCACTCTCATGTCGCGGCGGGGATCATGCGGATGCAGCGCACATTGGTCTCCGCTCCTCGATCGGAGTTGACGCCCATGACTGTCACTCGAGGCCTTCCGTGGCTGGCCGGGGTATGCGGGCTGGCAATGCTCATCGCGCTGCCGGCCAACGCAGCCCCAAAGGCCAAGGACTCCGAGGTCTCCATCACGGTGGAGGACGCCGGCGTTTCGCTCTTCGCGGTGAATGCCGACGCCCACGAGCTGCTCAGCGAGCTGGCCCGGAAGACCGGCCTGCCCATCATCGTGGACGACACGGTGGACCGCACTATCACGCTGAACCTCGTTGACAAGCAGCCTCGCGAGATCCTGGCCACGATCGTGGACACCTACGGGCTCTCCTTCGCCGAGGTTGACGGCATCTTCATCTTCTCAGAGGGCATCCCCAACTCCCCGTCCTCCTACCTGCTGTCCAACATCGGCACCTACACCACCCAGTATGTGTCCGCCGCCCAGGCACGTGACCTCATGCCGGCCTTCCTGACGCGCTACGTGAAGGCCAATGCCTCCCAGAACGCCGTGGTACTGTCGGCCCCCGAGCCGGTGCTGCGGCGCTTCCAGGAGGATATCGAGCAGTTCGACAAGCCGCCGGCGCAGATCATGCTCGACGTGCTGGTGGTGGAGTTCACGGACGTGGACACCGAGGAGTTCGCGGCGCAGATCGGCTGGTCCAACGATGAGCTCGGTCTGCGCACGGACTCACTCACCGGCGACCTGAACTTCACCGCTCTCGCCGAACTGTCCACCGACTTCTTCGCGTTTCTCGACGCTCTCATCTCCGCCCGCAAGGCACGGGTGCGGGCGTGTCCGAGCATCGCGACGGTCAGCGGCTCCGGGGCTCGCATCTTCATCGGCACCCAGCAGTTCCTGCAGATTCCAGTGTCCCTGCCGGGACAGGGCACGAGCAACTCCATTGACGCAGGCGTCAGCCTGGAGATGCGCCCACTCACCGGCGGCGAGGGCGAGATCATCCTCAATATCGAGGAGGAGATCTCCACGCTCGGCGCCATCTCGCCGGTTACCGGCCTTCCGGAGAAGACGACCCGGTCGGCGGAGACCACCGTTCGTGTGCGGGACGGCCAGACGCTGATCATCGGGGGCCTCAAGCAGGATGAGAGCCGTGAGATACGCGGCCGCATCCCGCTGCTTAGCGATCTCCCGGTGATCGGCGAGCTGTTCACCTCTCGCGATGTCGAGAAGACGACCGTGGACCTCACCATCTTCGTCACCGCCCGCCTCCTGTCACAGACGGGACACCTGCCGCAGGATCAGGAGGAGGCCATCAAGCGCCGCTTCCTGCCCCAGGGTGAAGGCGAGGGCGAGTCGGCGATGCCGCCCACCGAGGTCGTCGATGACTAGCCTTCGCACGGCTGCCGGCGCGCTGGTGCTTCTCCTGGCGGTGCTCCCCGCGAGCGCCCAGACGCAGCTCGCGGTGGAGATCACCGAGGTGGAGATCGAGCAGTTCAGCAACGGGGTCGAGATCACCCTCAAGGCCGATGGCCTGCTCCAGGTGCTGGCGATCGGCGCATGGTACCGCACCGACGAGGAGCACAGCTTCGAGCTGATCCTCCCCAACGCGCGGTCCAGCACCGGCACATTCGTGGACGTCAGCCAGTACCCGGTGAACTACCTCAAGCTCGAGATCCCGCCGCAGGAGCGGGTCGAGGAGCTGGTGATTGAGGCCGGAGAACTGGGAGCGGGTGGTCCAGGAGGGCATCGGCCTCATCCTGACCGTGCGGCTCTATCGCTGGGGGCACGTGCACAGCGCGGAGCTGGACAACGTTGACTGGGGCGGCCAGTGGGAGTGGGACCCGGGCGATATCGCCTATGACCTGCGCAAGTCACGCGGCGGACGGGAGCTGGTCATCACTGTCTGGAGCGACCGCCGGGAGCTGCTGCCAGAGGAGCGGGCTCCCCGCGTCGATCAGGATCTGCCCGCGACGCTCTCAATCGAGGCCGAGGACGGAACGCTCGCCGTCGACGCCGTCAACGTGCCACTCCAGCAACTGATGTCTGAGCTCGCCGAACGGGCGGGAGTGAACATCTACGTCAGCGACCGGGTGCACCGCCTGGCCACAGTGCATCTGGCGGAGACGGATCTGCGTGGCCTGATCGAGGCGGTGGCCGCGGGCCTGGGCCTCACCGCCTCTTTCGACCGCGACGCCTGGTACATCAGCGACGGCCTTCCCAGCAGCCTGGCGCCCTTCACCGCCGGCGAGAGTCGCACCTTCCGGCTCAAGTACCTTACCGCCGATCAGGCCATGAACCTGCTGCCCGAGTTCCTGCTACGCTACCTGCGTCCCAGTCCCACCAACGACACCATCACGGCTCACGGGCCGCAGCAGCTTCTGGACCGCATCGAGTCCGACCTGCGGACCCTCGACCAGCCCACTCGCGCGGTGCGCCTGCGTCTGGCGGTTATCGAGGCCGCCGCGGGGAGTCTGTCGCGCCGCGTCTGGCGCCTACTGCGCGGTGGCAGCACGACCGTTGAGGTGGACGGCGAGGAGGGCGCCATCCGCTTCCGCCATGGAGCCGAGCCCATCGATCGCCTCATCGCCCGCGTGAGGGCGCTCGATGAGGCCGACGACATCTTCGTTGATGTCAGACCCACGCTCACGGTCGAGCCCGGCCAGTGGGCCGGCCTGTTCTCGGGCGAGGAGCAATACTACCAGTTCCTCCGCGATGGACGCCGGCTTGAGCTCAATCGCATCGAGGCCGGTGTCCGCCTCTGGATGCGGCCGCGGGCCACCGCCGGGGAGCTGATCGAGAGCAGCATCTCCGTCAGAGTGGCGAACTTCCGCGGGCGCCGCCAGCCGCCGGTGATCGACACCAGAGAGGTCAGCAGCACCGTCCTGCTGCGCAGCGGCGACACCATGATCGTCGGCGGCGGCCTGCGGCTCGCCGACAGCTTCCAGGAGGACTCCGGACCCAGACCCTTCCGTGACGCCTGGCTGCTGCGAGACATCACTGAGCGAACCGAGGACAGCACACGCGTTCGCGAGATCATCTTCCTGATCTCCGCGGAGGTCGTTGAGATTCATCACGCCGTCGATCCCGACGAGCAGATGCCGAGAGGAGACGCATGATGCTTCGCGCTCATGACCATCTGATCGCAGTAGCGGTCTGCCTGCTGGTGGTGGCGTCGACGACTCCACCGCTGCTGGCGCAGGACGCCTACTGCTCTATCACCGACGTCACGACCAAGGCCCTCAGCAACGGGGCCACCATCACCGTCGAGGCCGACGGCATGCTTCAGTATGACCTCCGCGGCCGCGACGAGCAAAAAGTCTCGCAGATCGTCATCGAGCTCGAGAACGCCCGCTCGGCACTCGACAACGACATCATCCGGCCCGATGACGCCTATCCCATCAGCTACATCAGCTTCACAATGCCCGATGACGCTCGCAACGGCATCGGCCTGCTCATGACCGTGGAGCTGGTGGATCCCTCCAACTTCACCATACCGGAGCAGTCCGACCAGCAGAGGCTGGTAGTTAACATCCGAACTGAAAGGACCGTCCCTCGGGCCGCCGGTGAGGACGGGGATGACGAGGACGACGAGGGCGATGACGAGAAGGAGGAGGAGACGCTGGAGGTTACCTGCGACGAGCAGGGCCTCGTGACAGTCCGGGCCCTGAAGGCCGACATCCACCGTGTGGTGGCGGAGCTGGCGCGCCAGGCGGGCGTGAACGTGGCCGTCGACGACGCCGTGAGCCGCAAGGTCAGCCTCAACGTCACCGGCCTCACGCCCCAGCAGGTCATGCAGGGCATCGCCTCGGGCTACGGCCTGGCGATCTCCAGCGTGGGCGACGTGCAGATGCTCTCCGAGGGCATTCCCACCGACCTGCCCACCTACGGGCGCTCCGCGACCGCCTCCTACCCCCTCACCTACCTCAAGGTCGATGACGCCGCCAGCCTGCTGCCGCCCTTCCTGATCGAGTACCTGCGGCGGAATCCTCAGCAGAACTCCATCGTGGTCACCGCACCGCGGCAGATGCTCGACAAGATCGGCACCGACCTGAGGGCCATCGACATCGCCCCCCCGCTGATCATGGTCGAGGTTCTGGGGATGGAGATTACCCGGGACGGCTCCGGCGAGAACTTCCTGGAGTGGGCCTACTACGGCCCCGACTCCCAGTTCATTGGCAGCACCCGCGAGGGTGAGGTGGACTACGCCGAGGGCGAGAGCTACGGGATCTCCGGCGGCGTGGTGGACACCGAAGAGCTGTCGGTGCACGTCCGCGCCCTGGTCAACTCCGGCTCCGCGCGCATCCACGCAGAGCCGCGCATGGCGGCCATGAACGGCGAGCGCGCCAGCATCTTCATCGGGCGCGACCGCTTCATCCGTATGACCTACCTGCGCTATGGCGAGCAGCAGGAGCGCATCGAGACCGTGCGCGTGGGCGTGTCCCTGAGCATCAGGCCGTGGACCGGCGGCAACGGTGAGATCACCTCCAGCGTGGAGTGTGAGGTCTCCAACATCGTGGACATCGACCCCGAGACGGGCATCCCGCGCCTGAGCACCCGCAAGGCGGAGGCCACGGTACGTGCCCGCGACGGCGAGACCATCATCATCGGCGGCCTGCTGCAGCGCCAGCAGGAGAAGACCGACCGCAGAATCCCCATCCTCTCGGACATCCCCATCATCGGCCAGCTCTTCCGCTCCTCCAACACCCGCACCACCGACAGCGAGCTGATCTTCTTCGTGACCCCGCGGGTCATCGATCCCGAGAGCGCCGGGCAGATGGCCGATGACGCCATCGAGCAGCTTGGCGGCGCGACGGCTGTGACCTGTCCTGCGCCACTGGGGGCCCGGCAGGAGGCGGAGCGAATACTCGCCGGTGAGCAGGCGGAGGCCGAGGAGCCGGGCGGGCCTCCCCAGCC
>JBNGDZ010000176.1:5103-8765 GCA_049975765.1 Armatimonadota bacterium | reverse complement strand
GCTCCAAACGGTAAGCACAGGGCGCGGTCGTGGACTGGAGGAGTGGGAATGAGGGCGCACAGGCGAGCCTGTTGCACGATCGATCAGAGAGCCAGCGGCTGACAGCGAAGGCGAGAAGTGAGCGACAGCCTTCATGTCCGGGAAGGCGAGGAGATCTCCAATTTGCCTCGCGCGGACATTGCCGTGGTGCCGCGACACACGCGATTCGAGAGCCTTGACTCCGGACGCGGGGGTTGCTATAGTGGAGGTCCTGTGGAGGGAGTGCGTCGATGCTGAAGGTCGACTACAACAAGCTGCGAGAGATCGATACCGAGCCCCTCAAGGAGTTCGAGGAGCAGGTTATCGAGAAGATGCGCCGCGAGCTCGAGGCCAAGAAGAGCGGCGAGGGCAAAGGCAAGGGCAAAGGGAAGGGCGGCCGGCGGTAGCGACCGGCCCCACGATGTCGGTGGCGGGGTAGCTCAGTTGGTTAGAGCGCACGGTTCATACCCGTGTAGTCGGGGGTTCGAATCCCTCCCCCGCTACCACCTACAATGAGCTCGCGTCCGGAGCGCTGGTGCCCGGACGCCTGTTGAGACAAGCGACGGGCGCACGGCCCGTCGCTTTTTGCACATCAGGCTCCCACCGGCCAGCACTAGAGGCCGGAGCGGGGCGCTGTCCTGTCCGGGTGCACACTCAGCCCGAAGGCGTGGGTGGGACCGGGGCCTGTTGGTGTGTACGCTACGCCGGGCGCCAGGAACGGAGGAGAGGCATGCCCTTCGACGACGAGGACGTTCTCTGGCTGCTACAGCTCCTGCACGAGCGCGGTCTACAGGAGATCGAGGTGGCCCAGGGCGACGTGCGCGTCCGGGTCCGGGCACCGAACAGCGCGCAGCCGCAGCCGGCCATCAGCGATCCGGGCCGCGGGCCACAGCGGGACCAGCCGACCGAGGTGGCTGCAGCAGGTGTGCCGATCCCCGCACCGATGGCCGGCATCTTCTATCGCAGGCCCTCTCCCGACGCCGATCCCTTCGTGGAGCAGGGCGACCGGGTGGAGGCCGGTGATATAGTGGGTCTGATCGAGGTGATGAAGCTGTTCAACGAGATCACCACGCCGGTCAGCGGAATCGTCTCCCGGATCGTCGTCGAGAACGAGGAGCGTATCGAGGCGGACCAGACGCTGATGTACATTCAGCTCGCCTCCGGGAAGGAGTAGGCCACTGCCATGCTGGTGGATGAGGTCCGCGTGGGCATCCTGGGGCTCGGTGTCGTGGGTGGGGGGACCTATCGCCTGCTGACCGGTAACGCCCAGTCCATCGCGCAGCGGGTGGGTGTCCCGGTACGCGTGGCGCGCATCGCCGACATCGACTGGGAGCGCGAGCGGCAGTTCGAGGTCCCTGAGAAGCTGCGCACTACGGTCGCGGACGACGTCTACGCCGCGGACGACATCGACGTGGTGGTGGAGACCATCGGCGGGACCGAGCCGGCGCTGCAGTATGTCCTCGGCGCCATCGACCACGGCAAGAGTGTGGTGACCTCCAACAAGGAGCTGATGGCCAAGCACGGGGGGGAGATCCTGGACGCGGCCGCCGCCAAGGGCGTTGACGTGGAGTTCGAGGGAGCCGTTTGCGGCACCATCCCCATCATCCGGTCGCTGAAGGAGAGCCTGGAGGCGAATCGGATCCTGGAGGTCACCGGGATCCTCAACGGCACCACCAACTACATCCTCACGCGCATGACCAGGGAGGGGGCTCCCTTCGAGGATGTTCTGGACGAGGCCCAGCGCCTGGGCTACGCCGAGGCCGACCCCACCGACGATGTGGAGGGCATCGACGCCAAGTACAAGATCGCCATCCTCTCGGCCATCGCCTTCGGGTGGCGCGTGAACGTGGACGACATCTACACAGAGGGCATCTCGCAGATCGCCCCCTCGGACATCGACTACGCCACGGAGATGGGCTACGCCATCAAGCTGCTGGCGACGGCCCGGCGGACGAGCGAGCAGCTCGATGTGCGCGTGCATCCGGCGCTGGTTCCGATGGAGCATCCTCTGGCGCAGGTCAGCGGCGTCTTCAACGCCGTCTGGGTGGTTGGCGACGCGTGCGATCAGGTCATGCTCTACGGCCGGGGCGCCGGCGAGATGCCTACCGGCAGCGCCGTGGCCGGCGATGTGCTGGACTGCGCCCGCAACGTCGTCTCCGGCTGTCGCAGCCGCGTCCCATGTGCCTGTCAGGGCTCGGCGGACGTGAGGCCCATCGAGGACGTCGCGACGCGCACCTACGTGCGCATGCGGGTGAAGGACCGTCCGGGCGTGTTGGGCAGCATCGCCACCATCTTCGGCCAGGAGGGCGTCTCCATCTCCTCCGTCGTCCAGCGCGGCTCCATGGACGGGCTGGCGGAGATCGTGTGGATCATGCACAAGGGCGCCGAGCGCAATCTCCGGTCGGCGCTGGGGGCCATCGGTCAGCTCGGCATCGTTGACGAGATCTGCAGCGTCATCCGGGTGGTGGAATGATGGGCCTGGCGTGGCCCGGCGTCATCGAGCACTATGCCGCGCTGCTGCCGGTCAGCGACGCGACGCCGCGCGTTACACTCCTGGAGGGGAACACGCCGCTGATCCCCGGCCGGCACCTGGCGCCGCGGCTGGGCGAGAGAGTGTCGCTGTACTTCAAGTACGAGGGGGTCAACCCCACCTGCTCCTTCAAGGACCGCGGGATGACCATGGCGGTCTCGAAGGCGGTGGAGGAGGGCGCGAAGTGCACCATCTGCGCCTCCACCGGGAACACCTCGGCGGCCGCGGCCGCCTACTCGGCGCGGGCGGGCATCGACGCTGTGGTGCTGATCCCCGACGGCTACGTGGCGCTGGGCAAGCTGGCCCAGGCCCTGGCCTACGGGGCGCGGACCCTCGCCGTGGACGGGGACTTCGATGACTGCCTGCGCTTGGTGCGCGCGATCTCCGAGAGCTACAACGTGGCGCTGGTGAACTCGCTCAACCCCTACCGACTGGAGGGGCAGAAGACCGCGGCCTTCGAGGTGTGCGACTGGCTGGGCGAGGCGCCGGAGTTTCACGCCCTTCCCGTTGGCAACGCCGGGAACATCACCTCCTACTGGATGGGCTATACGCAGTATCACGAGCGAGGCATCACGGATCGCCTTCCGCGGATGCTGGGATTCCAGGCTGCGGGGGCCTGCCCCATCGTCACCGGCGAGGTCTTCGAGAGCCCCGAGACGGTCGCCACCGCCATTCGCATCGGCAACCCGGCCCGCTGGCAGGAGGCGTCGGCGGCCATCGAAGAGAGCGAGGGGCAGATCCACGCGCTCACGGATGACGAGATCCTGCAGGCCTATCGGGAGCTTTCGAGCGAGGAGGGCATCTTCTGCGAGCCGGCCTCGGCCGCGTCCTGGGCAGGCCTCAAGAAGCTGGCCGCCGAAGGCTTCTTCGAGGGCGCGCAGTGCACGGTGGTGGCGACGCTGACCGGCCACGGCCTCAAGGACCCCGATCGCGCCGTGGCGATGGCCCCCGAGCCCGAGAAGGCGCCCAACGACCTGGACGCGGTGGTGGAGATGTTGGGGCTGGGGTGAGCGCAGCAAGGGCCGGGGCGGAGGCCGGCACGCTCCAGACGACTGAGTAAACGACAACGGGGCACGGATCGCTGAGCCGACGAGGGAGGCACCGGGCGAATGAC
>JBNGDZ010000176.1:0-5003 GCA_049975765.1 Armatimonadota bacterium | reverse complement strand
AACGACAACGGGGCACGGATCGCTGAGCCGACGAGGGAGGCACCGGGCGAATGACACGCGGACCGGAGACGGTGGTGATGGAGACGAGCCTGCCGGGCGCTATCTCCCGGCGGCAGGGGAAGGTGCGCGACATCTACGAGTACGAGGACGGCCTGCTGCTGGTGGCCTCGGACCGTGTCTCGGCCTTCGACGTGGTCATGCCCACGGGAATCCCCGATAAGGGCAAGGTCCTTACCCAGGTCTCCGCCTTCTGGTTCGACAGGACCCAGCACATCGTCCCCAACCACCTCATCAGCACCGACGTGGCGGACATGCCTGAGCAGGTGCAGGAGCACGCGGACGTGCTGGAGGGCAGGGCCATGTGGTGCCGGAGGGCCGAGGTCATCCCCATCGAGTGCGTGGTGCGCGGCTACCTGTCGGGAAGCGCCTGGCGGGCCTACGAGGAGGGCGAGCCCTTCTGCGGCTACACCTTCCCAGAGGGAATGACGGAGGCCGAGGAGCTTGACAGGCCCATCTTCACGCCCTCCACCAAGGCCGAAGAGGGCCACGATGTGCCCATCACGCGCCAGCAGTGTGTGGAGCTGTGCTGCGAGGAGCACGCCATGCAGATGGAGTCCCTCTCGATTGAGATCTACGAGTACGCCGCGGAGCACGCCCGGGAGAACGGGCTGCTGCTTGCGGACACGAAGTTCGAGTTCGGGCTCATCGATGACGAGCTGGTACTGGTGGACGAGCTGCTGACGCCGGACTCGTCGCGCTACTGGGACGCGGACCAGTGGCGGCCGGGGCACCAGCCGGAGGGCTTTGACAAGCAGTACCTGCGCGACTGGCTGGATGAGCAGGACTGGGACAAGACGCCGCCGGGGCCGGAGCTGCCGGGCTACGTTGTGGCGCGAACACGGGAGCTGTATCTGGAGCTGATGCGGCGGCTGACGGGCCGGACGCCGTGAGGTGCTCGCGGTGAGCGAGAGCCGACGCGACCCGCTGCACGAGCAGGTCCTGGAGACCTGCAGGCGCTACGCGCTTCTGGAGGGGGCGGAGAGCGTGCTGGTGGGCGTGTCGGGCGGGCAGGACTCCGTGGCGCTGCTGCATGTGCTGGTGAGCCTGGAGGCGGTGCCCAAGGTGGCCGCAGTGCATGTGCACCACGGGCTGCGCGGCGGGGAGGCCGACGCCGACGCTGCGGTGGTGGAGGCGCTGTGCGAGCAGCTGGGAGTGCGGTGCTTCGTTGTGCGCCGGGACGTGGAGGCTGAGGCGGAGCAGGCGGGCGTTGGGATCGAACTCGCCGGTCGTCGGGCGCGTTATGAAGAATACGAGCGGGTCGCGGACGAGAACGGCTTCGACCGCATCGCCACGGGACACACCGGCACCGACCGGGCTGAGACGCTGCTTCTGAACCTCTTCCGCGGCGCGGGGCTGCGGGGGATGCGCTCCATCCCGCCGCAGCGCGGGCGCATCGTGCGTCCGCTGATCCGTGCCAGTCGGGACCAGACCGGTCGGTACTGCCGCCGGCATTCGCTTCCCATCCGCACCGATCGCAGCAACCTCGATCCCGACTACGCGCGGCGCAACGCGGTGCGGCATCATCTCATGCCGCTGATCGAGGAGCGTTTCCCGGGTGCGGATGAGGCGCTGATGAGGGCCTGCGAGGCGGTGGAGGAGGAGCTGGCCTGGACGGAGTCGCTGCTGGAGGGCTGGCTCGAGGACGCCATCGTGGAGCGGGACGATGATACGCTCGCGCTGGACGCGGCTGCGGTGTCCAGGCTGCATCCCGGGGCGGCACATCGCCTGCTCAGGCTGGCGCTGGAGTCGGTGCGCGGGAACCTCAGCGAGGTCTCGCGAGAGCAGACCGAGCGCGTGGGGGCCCTGACGGAGGCCGGCACGGGCAGTGCTGTGGTGTTGCCGGGTGGCTGGGAGGTCCGGCGAGAGTACGGGTGCCTGGTGGTGGCACCGTCGGGCGAGGAGGCGGAGCGGCCGTGTGGGGGAGTGGAGCTGCCGGTGCCGGGCACGGCCAGACTGGCGGCGTGTGGCGTGCAGGTGCGGGCCGAGCGCCGGGTGGCGCCCGACGACTACGCGGCTGACGACCCGTGGACGGCGTGGATCGCCGGAAGCGCGGCGGCGCCGGGACTGGTGGTTCGGAGCACGCAGCCGGGCGACCGGTTCGTGCCGCTGGGTATGAATGGAAGCAGGAAGCTGCAGGATTTCTTCGTTGACGAGAAGGTGCCGCGGCGGCTGCGGGCGCACGTGCCCGTGGTCGCCAATCCCGATGGACGGATCCTGTGGGTGGTGGGACACCGGCTTGCGGAGCCGGCGCGGGTGAGGCGCCGCGACGACGCGGTCCGACTGACTGCTGCCTTCGAGCAGGGGTCGCGAGCGGGGGCTAAGGAGGACGCTTGATGCGACGGAACATGATCGTAACCATCCTGGTGCTCGGGGTCATCGTATATGTCTTCTACATGATTCCCCGGCTCAACACCGGGCAGAACGAGCTGCGGGAGTACGATCACTACAGCCAGTTCTATGACGACTTCGTGGCCGGCCACGTTGCGGAGGTCACGGTGGTCAACGGTGAGGAGCTGGAGGGCGAGTTCAAGCCCGACGCGCCCGGCGGCTATGAGCGCTTCGTGGTGTCGGTGCAGGGCGAGGACGTCATGAACACGCTGATGGCGGCCAAGCAGGAGCATGAGTTGGACACGGCGATCGGCGCCGAGCCGATGCGCCTGAGCGACCGGATCCTGACCATCGCCGGGACCTACCTGCTGCCGCTTGTGATCATCATCCTGTTCTGGCTGTTCATGGTGCGGCAGATGAACAGCACACGGGGTCAGGCCCTCAACTTCGGGCGCAGCCAGGCCCGCATGGTCGGAGACCACTGGGAGCGCGTGACCTTCGACGATGTCGCGGGCATGCATGAGGTCAAGGAGGAGATGCAGGAGGTCGTGGCCTTCCTGAAGGAGCCGGAGCGCTTCCGGAAGCTGGGGGCCAAGATCCCTCGCGGCGTGCTGCTGGTGGGGCCGCCGGGCTGCGGGAAGACGCTGCTGGCGCGGGCGGTGGCCGGTGAGGCCGGCGTGGCGTTCTTCTACATGTCCGGCTCCGACTTCGTGGAGATGTTCGTGGGCGTGGGCGCCTCCCGCGTGCGCGACCTCTTCGAGCAGGCCAAGGACCACCTGCCCGCCATCATCTTCATCGATGAGCTCGACGCGGTCGGCCGGCTGCGCGGCGCCGGCCTCGGCGGCGGCCACGATGAGCGGGAGCAGACGCTCAACGCCCTGCTGGTGGAGATGGATGGGTTCGACCCCAACGATGACGTCATCCTGCTGGCGGCCACGAACCGGCCCGACATCCTGGACCCCGCCCTCCTGCGCCCGGGGCGCTTCGACCGGCAGATCGTCGTCCCCATGCCCGACGTCAAGGAGCGGCAGGAGATCCTCAACATCTACATCCAGGACAAGCGGGTCGCCGATGATCTGGACCTGGAGGTGCTGGCCCGCCGTTCGGTGGGCTTCTCGGGCGCCGACATCGAGAACATGGTGAACGAGGCGGCGCTGCTGGCCGGCCGCAAGGACAAGGACGTCATCGAGAGCGAGGACTTCGACGAGGCCATCGAGCGCATCATCGCCGGCCCCGAGCGCAAGAGCCGGGTCATCAGCGAGGAGGAGCGCAAGGTGCTGGCCTACCACGAGGCGGGTCACGCCCTGGTGGGCTACATGCTGCCGGACTTCGACTCCGTCTACAAGGTGACCATCCTGCCGCGCGGGATGTCCCTGGGCTACACCATCAGCCTGCCGGAGGACGACCGCTACATCACCTCCAAGACCGAGATGCACAACCGCATGACCCAGGCCCTGGGCGGCCGTGCGGCGGAGGAGCTGGTCCTGGGCGAGATCCACACCGGGGCGCACCAGGACCTGGAGGTGGTCTCCAAGATCGCCAGGGCCATGGTCACCGAGTACGGGATGAGCGAGGACCTGGGGCCCATCACCTACGGGCGCAAGACGGGGCCCGTCTTCCTGGGCAAGGACCTGGCGGAGGAGCGCAACTACTCCGAGGCGGTGGCCAAGAAGATCGACGACGCGGTCCGGGCCATCGTTGACGGCGCCTACGAGCGTGCCAATGCCATCCTCGCTGAACACCGCGAGGAGCTGGACCTGCTGGTCGAGAAGCTGCTGGAGCACGAGACGCTGGATCGGGACGACGTGGAGGCGCTTCTCGAGCACGGCGTGATGGCCGAGGAGCTCGGCGAGGAGGCTGAGGCCGAGGCCGAGGAGGCCGAGGAGCAGCCCGCGGAGCCCGCGGCCACGGAGGAGGCGACGCGCAAACAGCCCGGCACCATCCCTCCGGGTATGCCGGAGCCGGAGACGCCGTAGCAGGGAGCGGGAGCGTGTCCAAGGAGCGAGGTCGCCGCGACGGCCAGGCAGAGCCCGTCGATGCCTACCTCGGTCTGGGTGCGAATCTGGGCCAGAGAGCGCAGTCTCTCGCCGCTGCGCTGGAGCTGCTCGACGAGGTGGACGGCCTGTCCCTGCGCCAGACCTCCTCGGTCTATGAGACCGCGCCGGTGGGGGTGACCGAGCAGCCGACCTTCCTGAATATGGTGGCGCACTTCGAGTGCACGCTCAGGCCCCTGGCGCTGCTGGAAGCGATACTGCGTGTGGAGCGGCGCCTCGGCCGCGTGCGCGAGGGCCGCTGGGGGCCGCGGACCATCGACATCGATGTGCTGCTACTGGGTGACATGTGCGTGGACACCCGGCGGCTTCGCGTGCCGCATCCGGAGCTGACACGGCGGCAGTTCGTGCTGGTGCCGCTGGCGGAGATCGCACCGGACCTGGAGCTGCCCGGCGGCGCGACGGCAGGGCAGCTGTCGGACGGTGACGGCGCGGACGTGCGACGCCTGGGGTCACTTGTCGAGGCCATGGCGCGCGAGGAGACCGGCGAAGCGGGGACTCGGTGATGTTCGGCGCCGCCCAGGCCAGAGTCCGGTCAGAGGTCTACGGCGAGCTCGCCAGCAT
>JBNGDZ010000175.1:6924-8776 GCA_049975765.1 Armatimonadota bacterium | reverse complement strand
GCTGCCAGGATGGCGATGATCGCAATCACCACCAGCAGCTCGATCAGAGTGAAGCCTCGTCGCATCGAGCTCACCTCCAACATCGATTTGATAGCTCCACTGATCACTTCTCCCGCGGCTCCGCAAAACCCTTCCGCGAATCAAGGAATCTTTAAGCCCCGTCCTCCGCAGCCACTTCTCTGGGTGAGGCGTCGTCGCTGAACGTGACGCGGGCGGCGCCTGGAGGCGCCGCCCGCCTTCGATGCGCGACATACTTCCGTCGCCTCACCGCTGCCAGTACTCGGAGTTCCCGAACGAGGCGCTGGACCGGGACCACTTGGCGTGTCCATCCGCGAAGGCGAGGTTCTCTCCGCCGTTGTGCCGCGACCACTCGTCACCGGTGGGCTCACCCTGGTACATTCCATCCAGGGGCGAGTCGATGTTCGACCAGCCTCCGCCACCGTCGCAGCAGCTCTCCGCCCAGCAGAGGGTCCCCTTCCCACCCCACATGTGCGCTGCGTCTCCAAGCAGCACCGTGCTTGCCGGGTGGCTCAGATCCGCCATTCGTATGGCACGTGGTGGATCGGTCGAGCCCTGCGGATGGCAGATAACGGCCGACCACGCGTATCCATACGAGGCGGGTCCGGGGAACATCCAGCCGGCATCGTAGGTGCCGTACCCACCGGAGGGGGCGGAATTCCCGGAGGGGCAAACGTAGATCTGCAG
Source organism: Armatimonadota bacterium (assembly GCA_049975765.1). Lineage (GTDB taxonomy): Bacteria > Armatimonadota > Zipacnadia > Zipacnadales > UBA5352 > JAYENL01. The sequence continues at coordinate 8,071 of JBNGDZ010000175.1, read as the reverse complement.
GTTCTTGACGTACGGGTAGACCGCCAGCGGCGGTGACTGCGGCGATGTGTTTATCGACGGGTCTCGGAACCCATCGCCGGCGCTGTTGCGGGACGGATACCACCGTCCCCAGACCGGGTAGGTCTCGTCGTAATCCTGCGTGTACATCATCGTGCCCAGAGCAAGCTGCTTGACGTTGCTCAGACAGCTCGCCTGCCGGGCCTTCTCGCGGGCCCGCGCAAAGACGGGGAACAGGATTGCTGCCAGGATCGCGATGATCGCGATGACCACCAGCAACTCGATCAACGTAAAGCCACGTCTCATCGAACTCACCTTTCTCGCGACATAGATTGGATAGGGCCACATAGGGCATCTCGGCTTATTCCTACAATTCCGCATTCGCGGCCTGGGGGGGAGTCACCTCCCCCGAAGGCCACTGTTTTGTGATGGGAGCCGCATCGGTGAGGCGGTCACTTGCTCCGCCTCGTGCCGTCGTTCCAGGGGTGTGCCGCGCCCTCGTCAGGAGGAGTACGCCGTGGCAGCAGCGAAGGGTGCGCCCGATTCATACGCCCGCAGCTGTGGCGGTGGGAGGAAGAAGCGATGAGCGCCACCAGACGGCCCAACGTGATCCTCGTGATGACCGACGATCAGGGCTACGGTGACCTGGGATGCACCGGCAACCCCTGGATCCGGACGCCGAACCTCGACGAGTTCTTCGTTCAGTCCACGCGCTGTCCGGACTTCCACGTCTCCCCACTGTGCACGCCCACCCGCGGGGCCATCATGTCCGGCCGCAACCCGCTGCGCAACGGGGCCTGGGCCACCTGTTGGGGGCGATCGATCCTGCGCAGCGACGAGACCACCATGGCCGACGCCTTCACCCACAGCGGCTATCGCACGGGGATGTTCGGCAAGTGGCACCTGGGCGACAACTACCCCTACCGCCCGCAGGACCGCGGCTTCGAGACGGTGGTGGCGCACAAGGGTGGTGGCGTGGGGCAGACCCCGGACTTCTGGGGCAACGACTACTTCGATGACACCTACTTCCACAACTCCGAGCCGGTCAAGCACGAGGGCTACTGCACCGACATTTGGTTCGACGAGGCCATGGCCTTCATCGAGGACAGCCGGGATGAGCCCTTCTTCTGCTACCTTGCCACCAACGCCC
>JBNGDZ010000175.1:0-6914 GCA_049975765.1 Armatimonadota bacterium | reverse complement strand
TACCTGGTGGCCGACGAGTACGCCGACCTCTACCGCGGCAACCCCGAGATCCCCGAGCCCGAGTTCTACGGGATGATCACCAACATCGACGAGAACTGGGCCCGGCTGAGGGGGCTGCTCGATGACCTGGAGCTGGCGGAGGACACCATCCTGATCTTCATGACCGACAACGGCTCCTCGGGCGGCTGGCGCGAGCAGTCCGGCATGGGCTACAACGCCGGCATGCGCGGCCGCAAGGGCTCCTACTACGACGGCGGCCATCGCGTTCCGTTCTTCATCCGCTGGCCGGCGGGCGGCATCACCGGCGGCGACGTGCACGAGCTGGTTACCCACATGGACCTGCTACCGACCTTCATCGACCTCTGCGGGCTGGACGAGCCGGACCACAGGCCCTTCGACGGCCTCTCGGTGGCGCCGCTGCTGCGGGGAGAGCGGATGAGCCTGCCTGACCGCGAGATCTTTGTACAGTACCGCCAGAGCACCTACCCCCCGCAGATGTGGGAGAACGCGGTGATGACGCGGCAGTGGCGGCTCATCGGTGGGGAGGAGCTCTACCACATGCCGTCCGACCCCGGCCAGCGCCGGGACGTGGCCGAGCACTACCCGGGCATCGTGCGGCGCCTGCGCCTGGCGCACGAGCGCTGGTGGGAAGAGGTGCGCCCGCTGCTGGACCAGTACTGCCCCATCAGCCTGGGCGCGGACGAGGAGAACCCCACGCGGCTCAATGCCATGGACGTGATGGGCGATGTCGCGTGGAACCAGGGGCATATCAAGGCGGCTCAGAGGTCAACGGGACGCTGGGCGGTGAAGGTGGAGCGGGCGGGCCACTACAGGTTCGAGCTGCAGCGCTGGCCGAAGGAGATCGGCGTGCCCATCGACGAGGGCCTGCCGGACGAACATGCGCAGATCGCGCCCTTCGGCAACGCCCCCGAGGAGGGCGGCGGCACGCGCATCGCGCCAGCCAGCGCGCGCATCTCGCTGGGCGACTTCGCGGCCACCGCGGAGGTGCCGCCCGGCGCTGAGTCGGTGACCTTCGAGGCCGACCTGCAGCCGGGTGAGGGCCGGCTCGACGCCTGGTTCATCGACGCCGACGGCGAGGAGCGCGGGGCATACTACGTCTACGTGACACGGGCGTAGGGCCGGCGGCGGCGAGGGGCTGAGCCCGGCGCGTCGTTCTCGCTCTACCGGACATCCATGATGTACGTATGCGCACCGTAGCCGGGGTTGTCGCGGTGCTCCTCGGGCATGTAGCGGCTCAGATAGACCAGGATGTGCTTCGTCTCCGGGTCCTCGAAGAGCCTGAAGTTGGAGAGCTGCAGGCTGGGAGGATCCTCCGGTCGGAGGTCGTCGATGATGGTGACCGTCGCCCTCCGGAGCCCGAGCGTCTCCTCGTCCAGCTCTCCGATGATCAGCGGATAGCGGGGCGCGTTGCCCCGAGGCAGGGTGCGCGAGATGTTCCCGACCCAGTAGGCCCTGCCGGTCTCCGAGGAGCGGATGAAGGCCGAGCATGACGAGGGCGACATGAACTGGGTGCCGTCCGCGTAGGTGAAGGGCTCCGGCTCCGACCAGGTACGGCCGTAGTCGGTGCTCAGGCTCCGCCACTTCACCGGGGGGATGTCGCCGAAGGGGTCGGGCTGGTTGGAGCCGCGCAGGACCATCAGGATGTGGCCGGGCGTGCTCAGCTCGATGACGGCCGCCTCGCTGAAGCCGCGCGCTGACCGGCGCTCGCTGATCTCCACCGGCTCGCTGCTGGTCCAGATGAGGTCATCGCCGGCCTGGTCCCAGCGGCCTATCTCCGCCGCCACGTAGCCGAAGGTGTAGGCGCCGAGCGGGTTGTAGTACTGCCCGTCCTCGTCGATGGGCGCGTAGTAGTAGGGCATGAGGATCTCGCCGTTGCTCATCTTGAGCATGGGCGGGATGGAGGCATAGCAAAAGCCGTTCTTGCCGATCCACACGTAAGGGTTGGGATGCATCGGGCTGAACTGCTCGCCCTCGTCAACGAGCGGGCGCAGGTCATCCCAGGTCTCGCCGCCGTTGGTGGTCACGCGGTACCACAGCTTGTAGTCCACGTACCCGGTGGCCGTGTCGCCGATCCCGCGCGTCAGCATGGCGACTGCCACGCCCCGGCGCTCATCGTACCTGAGCGCCTGCGTGTCCGGGTAGACGTTCTGGACGCTGGGGCCCTCCTCGTCGGGATAGTCGTAGAAGGGCACCTGGATCTGCCGCGGCTCCTCGCTTATCTGCGCGCTCAGCCGCCGCCACAGCTCCGGGAGCCTGTCATTCCAGGTCTCGCCGCCCCTCTCGCGCTCCAGCACCGTGATGCCCGGGTAGTCGGCATTGTCCGGCAGGCCCTCCATGATGCTCAGCCCCTCCGCGACAGGCTCAGTCTGTGATGCCGGCGTCCAGTCGCCCTCGCCGGGAGCGAAGCCGCCCGCGTCGGTGAATGCGAGGTAGTCCCACTGGCAATGTACGGAGTTCGCGTCACCGGAGGTGGCGGGCCCCAGCAGCAGCGCCGGCGTGGCCGCGTAGTCGCGGGCCATGAGCGTTACCGGCCCGGCGAGCAGGTCGCCGTCGAGCCAGACGCGCAGCTCGCCGTCGGCCGACGCGACTCGCAGCGCGTGGAAGCCGCCCGTCAGATCCGCCGCGACTGGCTCTCCGGCTCCAGTGGCATTGTAGAGCACCACCGCCCTCTCCGGCGCATCGTGCATCAGCGCCAGGATGTGCATCCGCCCCTCTTCGGCGGCCGGCCAGATCAGGTACGCGATGGTCTCGTAGGCCGGCCGCGGGGCCTCGCCGGCGACATGGCGGAAGCCGGCCTCAAGCGTCCACGGCTGCTCGCCACGAATCTGCAGCCCCATGGCTCTGAAGCTTGTTCTCAGTGCGAGGCCCTCCTCGCCGGTCGCGCGGTACTCCAGCGCGCCGTCGGTGACCGTCCAGAAGGCCGAGAGCCTGGCGTCGTAGGAGACATCCAGCCAGGTGAAGGGCCGGCGGTCGGCATCGCCGGGGAAGGTGTCGAAGGTGTCCACGAACTGCCCTGGGTCCGCGCACGCCGCAGGCAGGAGGGCGGCTATGAGCACGACAACGAGGCCGTGCGCAGCGAAGGCTGGGAGTCGATGCAGGTCCATGGTCGCTCCTTTCACGGCAGCCAGCGGGCGGGCTCATCAGACAGCGGCTCCGCGATGGTGTCCAGAAAGTCCGACAGAAGCCTGGCGCCATCGGCCTCCTCAGCAAAGCGCAGCTTCAGCGTCGCGGCGTCCGGCGCGTCAAGGTCCGGTGGATCGTCGGTCTGCTCGATGACGACGCGCGCGGGCTGCGTGGCCTCGCCACCCTCGACGATCTCGACGACGGACTCGCGCTCCAGAAGCTGAGCCTGAAGCTGCACGAAGCCGCGCACGCGGCGGGCCATGCGCAGCTCGGCCTCCGAGGGCTGTGCCGGGATGACGATGCTCACCGGCTCAGCGTTGGCCAGGAAGGGGGCCTGCGGCCAGTCGTCACGCGGCGGAGCCGCCGGCGTGGCCGCCAGGAAGGCCATCTCCCTCGCCTCCAGGGGCACGCGAACCGTGGTGATGCCGCCCGCGACCCTCGGCTCAAGGTCTACCCGCCGGAGGAAGTCACCCAGGCCGGGCAGCTCGCCGCGTACGCTGACGACGGCCTCGACGGGAGTGTTCGAGAGGTTCCGCACCGTCAGCATGCTGCCCGGTCCCTCGCCGAAGCGCTCCACGCGCACCTTGGGATGGTCGGCGACGGCGGCGGTGACCGGCCGCCAGCCCGCCCGCGCCAGCGCGATAGCGATCGGCGCCCACGCCTGCGCAAGCCGCTCGCCGGCGGGGCGGGTCCCCACCAGCCACGGCAGTCCGCCCAGCTCCAGGAAGTCATACAGGGCGTCGCGCGAGCCGATACGGTCGGGATGGCCGGGGAAGATCGGCTTGTAGCCCATGATCAGCCGGTGCGAGCGCACGTAGTGCTGCTGCGACCCCACGATGTTCGTGAGGTGGGAGTGGCCGCGGAAGCCGCTGAAGTACTGGATGAACTCGCCGGGATTGCGGTGAATCTGGGGCGCGAACTGCTGCAGGTCATCCTGCAGCGTCGCATACGGGATGCCGGCGTTCGTGTAGACGCGTCCCTCGTCGTCGAAGGCCATCCACGGGCTCTCCCGCCCGTAGTCCTGCCAGACGAAGGCCCCGTTGTCGAAGTAGAAGCCATCGGGCCGGTAGCTCTCGACGATCTGGTGGATCTCGCGGCGGAGGTTCGCGCCGAATGAGTTCCCCCAGGCGAACATCCCGGCCAGCTTCTCCCGCCCCCCGCCCATCACGTCCCAGCGGTCCAGCATGAACAGGGAGCCGTCGGCGAGGCGGATGACCGAGTCCGCGTAGGTGGTCTGCGCCGTCTCGCGCTCGCACTTGGTGGGGATGACGTAGGAGATGTTGCAGGAGGCGATGTTGGCGGTCTCCTGGACGGCCCGCATCTCCTCGCGCGTGCGAAGCTCCCCCTTGAGATAGACGGGCTCCTCATCGGGGTAGAAGTCGCCGGTCTTCGCGAAGGGCGCGTAGAGCTCCATGGCGCCCACGCGGAGGCGCCGGCAGCGCTCGATGAAGGTATCGCCCTGGCCGTGCACCGAGGCGGGGCTGGCCGCACCATAAAGGCCCCACACGTCATCGCGCTCCGGCGCCGCGAAGACCTCCGGCCAGGCCTCCCAGTAGCGCTGCACGCAGCTCCGCCAGCTCCACCTCGGGTCGATGCAGTAGAGCACGAAGCGGGCGGTACGGGTCTCCCCGGCCGGCAGCGCCCACCGCACCACATAGGACAGCGTGGGCTCGCCGCCCTCGGCGCGCTGCAGCCGCGAGCCGTAGAAGGACTCGATCTGCATGGGCGGCATCCCGACCGCCACGCCGGCCTCGGCGGTATGCGCGCAGACCGCCGGGAAGATCCCCTGAGACTGGATGCCGCCGGGCACCAAGGTGGTGTTCTCGTGGTGGGCCTCGCCGCCCTCGATGGCCATCAGGCGCATCCCATCCCACAGCCGGGCCTCGTCGCCGGCGAGCGCCAGCGGCAGCGACAGCCGGACCTCCAGCAGGCGCTGCTCGTCGGCCTCATTGCGCAGCTCCGTCGTCCAGGCCAGGTGATGGCCCTCGGCGGCAAGGGCGTGACGCGCGGTGAGGCCCCCGGCGCTCCACCGCCATGAGAGCGCGTTCGCGTCGGGGCGCAGCCCGGTGACGGCGCCCTCGGGCCCGATCGGCTCCCGGTCCGGCCACTGCACGATCTCGACCCCTCCCGGCGCCGCGAGCATCGGACCGGCCGGGGTCTCGAGCCGTTGAAGGGCACCGGTCCGGGGATCGATGGTGGCGCGGAGGTCGCCGACCGCCACCTCCGCCCCGCCCTCCTCAGCGCGCGCGCCGGCCTCGAAGACCTGCGGGGGCGCCTCCGCGCGCAGGTCCGGCGTGGGCAGGGGCGGCTCGGCGTTGCGGGCCGGACGCTCCACGCCCTCCAGCATCTCCCGGTGCCGGCTCGCCAGCTCCTGAACGTCCTCCCCGACGCCGATGACGGCGAAGTCCCGCAGCGGCTCCATGGGTGTGATGTATCCGCCGCTACGGGTAACCTCGAAGCGCGTGAACTCGATACAGTACATGAAGCTCGTGACGTCCGCCGGCGGGACGCCCACGGCCAGCAGCGCGCCTGTCTCCAGGCTCTCCAGAGCCCCGAAGGGCGGGTCCTGAGCCAGCGGAATGCGGCCATAGGCGGCGTCTGTCTCGACCGGGATGGCGCTCAGCGCCCCGGGATCCTGGTAATGATGAAGTTGGTGCGTCCGGGCGGCAGCCTCCTCGGTGGCGACGAAGAACTGGTAGCTCCTGAGCGCCAGCGGCCCCCGGGGCGTGAAGGTCATCTCGTGGAGAACCGCCGGCGAGGCGCGCCGCAGGCGATAGGTCATCGTGAAGGTGCCCAGGTCCGGCTCCTCGGCCAGATCGGTGAGGCACGTGATCCGGACCGCCGCCTCCTCGGGGTCGCTCTGCAGCGCATCCACCGCCAGCACCTCGCCGGTGGAGCGGAAGGCCTGGCTGGCGCTCTGCATGTCGCCGGAGCTGCAGTAGTACCAGTGCCGCGGCGAGATGACCGTCCCCTCACGGGCCACGGCCACGCTGCAGTCCTCGCCGACCTGCGGCAGGCGCAGCTCGACGAGACGGTTGGCGAGGAGGCCCTCCGCAAGGTCCAGTCGGCACTGCCCGAACGCGGCCGGAGCCGCCAGCAGAGGCAGAATGACCGTCGCGAAGAGCCAGAGCCTGGTCGGGCGCATCAGCACCACCTCCGCACCTCGCTTCGTCCAAGCCGGCGGGCGCACCTGCCGGTGCGGGCTGTGCGCCATCGGTTCAGTGCTCACCGGTCAGCATCGCCTGGCCCAAGAGAGCTACGCAGGGCTGGCGAGTCCGAAGTCCGAGTCGCTGTCCGCTCGTCGCTGCAGCTACGTCCAGAACGCGTACTGCGGCGTGCGGGTGAGCATCGCCAGGATCGACCAGAATGCCCCGGCGGCGAACTCCCCCAGCATCAGCCCCAGCGCCAGCGGCACGCCGCGGCGGTACACGCTGGGGCCGGCGTAGCGCATGGTCAGGGTCTTCGTCAGCCAGGCGACCAGCAGCGGTACCCAGATCAGGCCCGTCGTCCAGTCCGCCGCGATGGCATACCCGATGGGGTGGAAGGGGAACCACACGAAATGGTAGCGCAGCGTCATCAGCACCGAGGAGAGCACGAAGCCCACGGCCATTCCGCCCAGCGCCACGGCGTCAGGGCCGGTGCGCTGGTTCCGCCAGTTGCGCACCAGATTCCAGCCCTGTGGGGAGAGGCGGCGCACCGGCTCGCCCATCAGCTCCACGCCCTCCCAGCGGGTGAACACCGCCGGCAAATAGTCCGCAGGGCGGGGGCTA
>JBNGDZ010000174.1:0-8778 GCA_049975765.1 Armatimonadota bacterium | reverse complement strand
GGGGGAAGCTGCGCCTCAGGGTCCACCGGCTCCACGGCCATGACGTCCACGAAGTGGTTGCCGGTGCCGATGTCCCAGCGGATGGGCACCCCGTCCAGCTCCGCACGATCCTCCAGCATGGCATCCATGCGCCGCACGAGCGCCCCCAGATCGGGCGGCTGCGCGAGCCCTCCGACGAGCATGCCGCAGCAGTTGGGCTTGACGTCGAGGAATACCAGGGGCAGGTCGCCCTCCCCCCAGGCGATCTTGCCACCGTAGCCTATGCCGGCGCCCCACCGGGCCTCGTTGCGGGTGATGGTCAGGTCCGGCGTGCCCACGAAGGTGGCGTCGGGCGCTCCGCCCAGCTCCTCCTGGACCAGGTGCATCTTCGCCAGCCCGTAGGCCATGTTGAGCTCACTCATCCTGGCGGCGACGTCGGCCAGTCCCATGGAGAAGATGTGGGCGGTGGCGCGCTCTACTGCCGCCTGTCTCGCCGTCTCGTTCATGGCCGCTCTCCCGACTGCGTACTATTGGCGATAGTTGCCAGGGGGAGATTTCCACGTCGGTGCCGAATCTCCTGTCACGACTCGTGGCGCGACCCGGTGGCGGTGCAACCGGGGCAGGAGAATGTGCTGTCGAGGCGTAAGTCTTCAGTGGAGGAGGACGAAGGAGTGTCGGATAGCTGATGTCGATCTTCGAGGACCTGCCTGTCATGCCACTGAAGTCGGTGCTCTTCCCGGGCTCTCCTACGACCCTGCACATCCACGAGCAGCGCTACCGGGAGATGCTCGATGAGTGCGTCGAGGGTGATGGCGTCTTCGGGGTAGCGCTGCTGCGTGCCGGACAGGAGGTCGGCGGCCCCAGCATTCCCCACGACGTGGGGACCATCGCCCACATCGCCGAGGTCACCCGCCTGCACGACGGCAGCAGCGTGGTCCTGGCCCAGGGAGGGCGGCGCTTCCGCATCGACGTCATCCTGCAGGCCATGCCCATCATCCGTGCGGACGTGCGTCTCCTCGAGGAGAGCGACGATCTGGCTGAGGCGGATCAGGATCTAGAGAGCATGGTGCGCGAGAGGCTGGGGCGGCTGATGCGGCTGGTCATGCGGACAATGGGGGCCGACCATCCCCGACCGGAGCTGCCCGACGATCCAGTCGCCCTCTCCTATGCGGTCGCGGCGAACCTCCAGGCGCCGCTAAAGGTGCAGCAGGAGTTGTTGGAGGCCCGCTCAGTCACGGACCGGCTGGAGATGAGCCTCCCGATGCTGGGTCGCGAGGTCGTGCACTACCGCATCATGGCGGCCGCCCGCGCCAAGCTCGAACAGCTCGGCCTCGTCGAGGAGGATAGCGAGCTACCGTTCTCGCGAAGCTGATACCCGACCCACCGCCGGTGCCGACCAAGCTTCGGCGGCGCCGCGCGGGGCCGATGCCTTCCCAACCGCCCGTGCTTGACACCGCCCTGGGGGCCGCGTACAATCCTCACCGATATGAGAACGCGTGCGCGTCGCCAGATCACGGCAGCCATTGCCATCATTGCGATCCTCTTCGCCGTTGCTCCCACCCTGGCACAGACCGAGCTGGAGGGCTACCGCATCTCGCCGGGCGACGTCCTGGACGTGATGGTCTACGGCGAGAACGCGCTCTCTGGGTCATTCCGCGTCGGGCCCGAGGGAACCGCGGCCATGCCGATCCTCGGCAACGTGGCGGTCGGCCGGCTGACTCTCGACGAGGCCGAGGAGCTCATCGGCACCGAGATGCGCCGGCTCATCAAGCGGCCGCTGGTGACGGTGGCCCTTAACGGGCCGGAGTCTCACCGGAAGGTCCACGTCGCCGGCGAGGTGGAGCATCCGGGACCTATGACCCTCCCCTTCGGCGCCACCGTGGCCGACGCCATCTCCGGCGCCGGCGTGCGGGCCTCCGCCGACCTGCGCCGGGTGAAGGTGACCAACGGCAACCGTGAGCCGCGTGTGCTGGACCTCAGCGGTCTGCGCGGCGAGCAGCCCATCCCGGCCTTTGAGCCCGTCTACTACGGCGACGTCATCTACGTGCCCCGCATCGAGGACCGCGTCACGGTGCTGGGCGAGGTGGCGCATCCGGGGCAGACGATCATCCCCCTCGGCGAGCGCATAACCGTCCTCGACGCCATCGGGCGCCTGGCCGGAGGTCTGACGGAGACCGCCGACCGCGGGGCCGCCATGGTCCTGCGGGCGGGGGAGCAGCCCACCTCCGTGGATCTGCGGGCGCTGATGCAGGAGGGCGACCTGACCCAGAACGTGGAGCTGCGCGGCGGCGACGTGCTCGTCGTCCGTGAGGCCGGGGAGGTCTCCGTGCTGGGAGAGGTTAAGGCCCCCACCAGCTTTGAGCTCGTGGAGCCGATGACGGTGCTCGATGCCCTGGTGCGTGCAGGTGGTGTGACGGAGGACGCGGGCCTCAGCCGCGGCCAGCTCATCACCGCAGAGGGCACCATCCCGATCAACCTGGAGGGGCTCCTGGAGCGGGGCGAGATGCAGTACGACCTGTCCCTCAGCCCCGGTGACGTCGTGCTGGTCCCCCCTGCCGAGCCGGAGACGGTGCTGGTGCTGGGAGCGGTGGAGCGTCCCGGCGTTATCGACATCCGCGAGCAGCAGGAGCGCGATCTGCTACGCCTGCTGACGATGTCGGGCCCCACGGAGAACGCTGACCTCAGGCAGACCTACATCTACCGCGAGGACGGCCGCGTCGTGGCCGACATGTACGCGGCGATCCACGAGGGCGATCTGTCAGAGAACATCCCCCTTCAGCCCGATGACATTGTCATGGTCCCGGAGTTGGAGCACATCTACCTGATGGGCGCAGGCACCCGAACCGGCGCCATTCCGCTTACGGAGGAGATGACGCTCCTCGACGTCGTCTCACGCTTCGGCAACTTCGCGGCCGGAGAGATGCGCAAGGTCACCGTTCTGCGCGCCGGGCCGGACGGCGAGACGCAGTTCATCCAGCGCAACATGGCTGCCATCCACCGCGATGTGGAGCCCGAGGACCTGGAGCTGCAGGAGGGCGACGTCGTCTTCATCCCGGTGCGGGAGCGCGGCGTGGGCTGGGACGAGATCCGCACCGCCCTCTGGAGCATCGGCAGCTTCTTCACACTTCTCGACCGCTTCTGATCTGAGGCAGCTCGCGACCGGCCCGGTGCCGCCTGACGCCGGCGCCTCACCCGCCAGTTCCAGCCCCGCGAAGCCGCCGCCCTCGCCGGTCCATACCATCGCCGGGAAGCCGGGGTCCTCGCCGGCCTATAATGCGGAGCGCCCGGTCAGGCCTGTAAGCAGGCGAACAGGCAGACCGGAGGTCCCCTGGGGGTTCGTGCTTGCCGGATGGCATATCTTGGCATATTCCCTGCGGGAGATGGTCGCGTTCCGCCCGAGGGCAGTTGCATCCTGAGCCCACTGTGCTCGGCGCCTCTCCGCGACCTCAGATCTGCACATCGGCCAGGGGAGAGTGCTGCTGGCAGCCGTACACGTCACGGTCGCCGGGCGCGCCGGAGCTGGCGCCCGGCCGCGGCAGAGTGATCTTCACGGTCAACACGCGCTCAAACGGGACAATGCGCACGCTTCGGGACTCCACGCCATAGAGCGCCGCGACGCGTTCCGCGGACAATGCCGCCGCCTCGGCCACCTGCCGGAAAGTCTTCTCGTCCGGCAGCACCACGTCGATGGTGAGGGTGAACGGTCCCGCGTTCTTGCTTCGCAGGCTCGTGGCGCAGTCGTAGAGCCGCACCCTTCACACCTCCACAAGCTCGACGGGAAAGAGGGCGCGCTGATTCGCCCCGCGCATGAGGTGATAGACCGCAAACTCGTAGACCGGGCCGCCGCTGAAATCCGAGGGTGAGAAGGGGAAGGCGAGATTGCCGCCCGTCGTCTTGCGGCCCTCGAAATGCTGGTGCAGGGCCGTGGAGCGCGCGAGCTTGAGCACCCGATCAGCCATATCCTGAGACGGTGCGATCGCGTCGATGACCAGTCCAACCTCGCGCGGCGGAGGCGAAGGCAACGCCTCCAGCGGTCCGGTCACCGCGTCGAGGCCGTAGCGCAGGAACCGAACGCTGAACTCATCGGCCGCAGGCGTGTCTGCCATGCTCTCGGCGACCGTCTCTCGAACCGCGCGCTCGATCTCGTCGAGGTGCTCAATGACGCCCGCGTCCCGCACCCCTGCGATGGTGATGGCGCGATATCCGCTGCGCCGCGCACCCTCCAGCTTCACAGCCGTCTCGGCGGCCGGAATGAGGCGCGATCCGCGCACTCGCACGCCGCTCTCCCCGGCCGACTCGAAGCAGCACGCGGAGAGGTCTACCTCTCCCTCGGGCTCGTGGAAGCGACTCGGATGAGGCTGCTCGTACAGGGAGTGAGCGGCCACCGATTCAGGCGTGCACCGGCGGCCCGGACTGGCGGGCATCACCTCGAACCCGCTCGCGTCGATCGTCCCCACCAGGACATCATTGGCGCCCGCCGGTCGCGCACACAGGGCTCCGCACTCCATGATCTTGCCCATGTGCAGGGCGAGGCCGGGATCGAACCCACGCCTGATCGGCTCGGCGGCGAAGATGGCCGCGTCGCAGCAGCGTCCCGCGATCACCACCTCAGCGCCGCTATCGAGCGCGGCGATCAGTGGCTCGGTGCCCATCTGCCCGACGATCCGCGTGCAGTCCCGCACATGCCTTTCAGTGAGCGGGTGCGCATTGGCGCACGGCTCAATGCGTCCCTCGCTCAGCGCCCTCAGCACGGTGCCGGGGGGCACGTCCGCGCCGATGACGGCCATGCGGAAGTGCAGATTCTTGCGGTCGGCGATCTTTCGCACCAGCCTCACGAGTCCATCGAGATGTGGTCGCGCGCCGGAGCCGCCAGCCGTTCCGACCAGCAGCGGGATGCCGCGCGCCAGCGCCGCAGAGAGCGCCGGCTCCAGATCGCGCACGACCTGGGCGTCGCTCACGAAGCTCTCGCCGGCTCCGAGATAGAATGGACCGGGGTCGGTCGAGCCCGCGTCAACGCCGATAGCGTCCGGCTTCATTGACAGCGCGCGCCGGAGGCTCGCCCCCGGGTAGCCGTAGCCGAGCAGGCCGTTGAGCGCCACGAGACGCAGGCGATCTCCGCGCGTGCTCACGGGTTTACCTCCGTATAGGTGAAGTCCTGAGGAATGCCCAGTTCGTCGTACACGTCTCGAAGACGCTGACGCGTCCGCTTATCGAGGTCCCTGAAGTAGTTGTTGCCCCGGGCGTCAATGTCAACGAAGAACAGGCCGAAGTGCTCAACCTCGAAGACCCAGGTCGCCTCGGTCTTGCCCAGCTCCTCGAGGAAGAAGACGTCCACCACGCGAATGACGTGCTGCCGCAGCAGGTTGCCGCAGATCCCGATCTTCGTCAGGTGCACGCCGCCCACGTCGCGCAACGCCTCCGCGGTGCCCGGCCCCATCGTCGTCTTGCCGATGAGCGCGCGCAGCCCCAGCTTCCTCACGACCGGCCCGCCGTAGCGCTCGAAGCGGATGCTGGAGGTGGGCTCGATGCTGACGACCTCCCAGCCCGGCTCGGTCTCTCGCATCACCGGACCTACATGAAAGAAGCAGTTCAGCTCATCGAAGTTGATCGGGGGGAGTATGTTCTCCTCGACCGCACGGATATGAAACAGGCTGCGACCGGTGAACACACGCCCGCTGATCGTCACCACGTCGCCGAGACGCAGGTCGCGGACCTCGCACTCGCTCAGCGGCACCTGCAGGTTCCTTGTAGTATCGTTCACGAGAGCTCTCCCGAGTACCGGACTCGCCCATCGCCGGAGATGGTGGCCCGCCAGCGGCGGCCGATCAGGCACTGCGCATTCACAGCCACCGGCAGCGCCGCAGTGTGGGTCATGGCCGTCTCCACGTGGACGGCCATCACGGGGCTGATGCCGCTCGAGCCCATCGGGCCCAGACCCAGCATCCGCGCCGCGGCGTGCAGCTTCTCCTCGATGGCCGCCACCCGCGGCTGAGGATGGGGCCGGCCTATTGGTCGCAGCAGAGCGGCACCCTTGGCCAGCTTCATGCACAGATCCGCCGTGCCGCCGATGCCCACGCCGACGATGGCCGGCGGACAGATCTTGCCGGCGTAGCAGCCGCGGCGGATGGCGTCGATGGCGAACTTGAGGATGCCGGCCTCCCCGTCGGACGGGTACATCATGCGATAGAAGGTCCCGAATATCTCGCTGCCGCCGCCCTTGGGGGCCGCGATGATCTCAAGGCCGTCCCCGTCTCCCTCGAACCGCAGATCCACCTTCGGCATACCCGGACCGAGGTTATCTCCGGGGTTCTCGCGCGTCAACGGATCGACCATGGTCGGGCGCAGGAGGGCGTCCGCCGTCGCTCGTGCCGTCGCCTCGCGGGCCGCCTCCCACAGTGTGCGGAACCCGCCCTCGATCCCGGTCCTCCTCCCCGCGGTGACGTAGAAGAGCGGGAAGCCTGTATCGGCGCAGACCAGGCCATCCCCACCAGCGGCCGCGCGCGCATTCTCCAGGCTCACCTGGAGATGGCGGCGGGCCACCGGCTCGGTCTCTTCCTCAAGGGCCGCTCGCAGAGCCGCCTCGACGTCGGGCGGGAGTCTGGTCGCCGCCAGCCGCGTCGCCTCGTACATGCTGGTCACGATCGTGTCCCGGACTATCATGAGCGCGCTCCCGTCATCAACCGGCTGCTCGATAGGTCCCACAGGATCGCGGAGGTGACCGTCTGGGTTGCCCTCAAGCCTGGACGGGTCAACGTGGCAGCGTATTGGTCGCTGGATCCTGCCCCGGAGCTTCGCGGTCAGCGAGGCAGGCCGCCGGTCGGCCCCTGCAGGTAGCGGGCGGCACCGTATCGGTGCTCCGAGTATGGGTCTTCATACGTGAACATCATGTCCCATAGGGCGTCGCGCATCGCCTGCGCGGTGTCCTGGTATGCTGGGTGATCGATGACATTGTGTAGCTCGGCAGGGTCGCGCTCGAGATCATACAGCTCGTCGATGTCGAAGCCGTTGAAGACATACTTGTGGCGCCGCCCGATAGCGATCCGCTGGGTGTAGAGAAACTCCTCGCCGTAGTAGACGTTCATGATGTGGTCACGCCACCGCTGGCCGATCTCCGGCCGCTGCAGAAGCTCGACGAGGCTCCGGCCATCGGCGTGGGGGAGGGGCTCGGCGTCGGCGACCTCCACGATGGTATGCGCCCAGTCATGAAGCTGCACCAGCGCCTCGGTCCGCGATCCGGCTGGGATCACGCCGGGCCAGCGCGCCACCATCGGGATGCGGTGCGTCTCCTCGTAGGGCTGCCAGCCCTTGCTGAAGCAGCGGTGGGCGCCAACGTGGTCGCCGTGATCGCAGGTGAAGATCGTCAGGGTGTTCTGCACCGCCCCGATCTCCGCCAGCGTGTCCAGAACCCGGCCGACGAAGAGGTCCACCTGCTCGCAGTAGGCCAGATAGTGTCGGCGCGCCTGGCGGAACTCCTCCTCGCTCAGCTCCGACCACGTGTCGGCCTCGATCCGCAGCATGCGTGGCTTGTTGGCGAAGGTCTCCCCGTAGAAGCTCTCGGGCAGGCTCACATTCTCGAGCCGGTAGTGCTCCAGGAAGCGCAGCAGCGGCTCGTAGGGATCATGCGGTGCGCTGAAATGCACCTCCGCCAGCCACGGCTCGTCCCGGTCGGCGAGCTCGTGGAGCGCATCGGCGCCCGCCTGAGCGACGGAGTGCTGGGGGGTGGCGTCCGGCTCAGCGTCCACGCCGGCCCACATCAGGAAGCGATCGCCCCCCGGCCAGGTGAGATACCGCTCGCCCACTGTGCGCCGTGGCCGGGCGGCGTGGTCGCGGTAGAGTTGCTCCTCGGGGAGATCGTAACGCGCCAGGCAGTCGGCCCCCAGGCAGCGGGGCGCGCGCAGGGAGTGGTAGCCGAAGTCCAGCGGGCCGCGCTCGAAGCTGGCGTGCCACTTCCCGACGTAGCCCAGCCGGTATCCGGCCTCGCGCAGATGCTGCGAGTAGGTCGCCACGTCCTCGTGCATGTCGCGGCTGACGGCCTCAGGGACATGCACCTGGTTGTACACACCGTTGTGCCAGGGATAGGCTCCGGAGACGAGCATCGCCCGGGTCGGGCAGCAGATGGACACGGGCGTGTAGCTGCGCTCGAAGCTGACGCCCTCCTCCGCCAGCCGGTTGATGTGAGGCGTGCGGCAGATCGACCGTCCGCAGATGGTGTCCCAGTTCATGTGGTCGGCGGTGACCAGCAGGATGTTGGGTCTATCAGCCATTGTGGTCCTCCACGCGCTCTCGAATGCGCTCGGCCACCTCACCGAGGACTTCAATCGACGTCTCGGCGTCGGTGGCCACAAGATAGACCGGGAAGTGCACCCGGCCCATGATCCTCGGGTGATCCACCCGCATCACCACCACGTTGGGCTCGGCCGCATCGAGGTGCTCACGGACGTCCACCGCAAACGGAGTATCCCAGAGCCGCTCCGGCACCACGCCGGCGGCCTCCGCGGTGTGCTCGAGGACCAGCTCCCCGTTCACCCACACCAGGCAGTTCCGGTCAGCGGCGGGCACGTAGAGGTAGACGTGATCTCGCAGCATGTCGGGGGTGACCTCGACCTGGTTGCGGTACCACACCACGTCGCGGGCCTCATCGATCCACTGGTACCAGCCGCCCTCAGCCGGCATCTGGATCGGCCGCCAGTCGTCGGCCGGGAATGACCGGCGGAACCAGCCGGACCCAATCCCCGCATTCGCTGGATCCGCGTGATACCGCCATCCCTCCGTCAGCGGCAGAACGACGCCCTCCCCCAG
>JBNGDZ010000173.1:3882-8787 GCA_049975765.1 Armatimonadota bacterium | reverse complement strand
CACCACCGGTGTGATGCAGATGCTGCTGGGATGGCCGGGAGGGGCGACCTTGCCGCACAGGATGTCCGAGGGCGTTCGTCGTGGAGTCTGGACGGCGCGACTACGGGAGGTGCTATGCACCTCACGCGCCCGGTCGCTGTCGTTCGGCGTCGATCCGACGGGAAGCCTAACGGCAGGCCGGACGGTGGTCCGGCCTCTCCATACGGCAACGGCCACGGGGAGGAGACACGCGCCGTAGACGTGACGTCTGGAGGGGCCGGTCTCCGGCCCGGCCGTCGTCTCGCGCAGCGCCCCCCAGGACGGCCCGTGGGCTGACGAGAGCCACGCGAGTGCGAGTGAGCGACATCGATCCAAAGCCGAGATAGGCGTTGCCGGAGGCCAGAGCATGAGCGGCGACACCTGGACGTTCGCGCACGTGACCGATCATCATCTGGGGACGCCGCGGTCGTACCGCTTCCGGCCCACCATGGCCCGGCGATGGGAGGGCATCAGGCGCCAGATCATCGCCCATGAGCCCGACCTTCTGCTGGTCGGGGGCGACGTCACGCTCGACGGCGACACGCACGAGTTCGAGTACCAGAACACACGCGAGGACCTCGACGCGCTGCCATTCCCGAGCTTCGTGATCCCCGGGAACATGGATGTGGGCAACAAGCACACCCGCGTCGATAGCCCCCGCGAGGACCGCTGCGACATCGTGCTGAACATGACCTCGCATCGGCTGGCGCTGTTCGCGAGCTACTTCGGGCCGATCACCTGGACCTTCACGCACCGGGGCGTGCGCTTCAGCGGCTTCTACGCGGCGGTCGCGGGCTCGGGGCTGCCCGGGGAGGAGCGCTTCTGGCGCTTCCTCGATCACCTGACCGAACTGCCGCCGGCGCGGCTGCATGTGGCGATGATGCACTACTGGCCCTACATCGACGATCCTGATGAGCCGACCTGGGACATCACCGACCCTGGCCAGTATCTGCCGTGGTACTTCAGCATCGATCAGCCACACCGGGCGCGCCTGCTCGAGGGCCTGCAGGCCGCGGGCGTGACGGACCTGCTGTGCGGGCATGTGCACACCGGGCGGCCGGTGGAGCGGGTGGGCGAGATGCGCATCCACAAGACCCCCGCCGCCGGCAACACCGCGCAGATGACGAACCGCTGGGAGGAGATCGAGACCCGCCAGGGATTCCAGCTCTGCAAGGTGGGCGAGGACGAGATCACCATGACTTTCGTGCCCGCGGAGGATCAGTCGCCGGTTGACGATGCGTGGGGCCCAGGCGGGCATCCTCGACTTCAGGAGCGCGACTACTCGCTGGCCCGGGAGCACCCGCCGCTGGCGCCGGACCCGTGGCTGGTCGGTGAGGGCGAGGCGCCGGGCACGCAGCTCTGACGGGAAGTGCCGCTCAGGACACATCCACCTTGTCGTCCGGCAGGTAGGGAGTCTTGATGAAGACCAGGCGCGTGTCGTGATTGGTGTCGCTGATGATGTTGTGGGCCTCCGGCGGCTCCAGCCGGAAGGCATCGCCCGGCGCCACTCGGAACGGCTCGCCATCGACGACCATCAGCGGCGAGCCCTCCAGGAAGAAGAAGGTCTCCTCGACCTCGTTATGAGCGTGAGCGCCCATCTGCTGGCCGGGCTTGAAGACGATCACGCCCCAGTCGATGCGCGGCCCGCGCATGAGGTACTTGGGCCCGTGATCGCGGTGGCGAAACTCGCAGTCGGCCTCATTGACGCGCTCCATGACTCTGCCTCCCGGTCGGCGAGATGCTCGTCTACGCATCTATCAGCTCTCTTAGCAGCCTCCGGACGCTCTGCTCGTCGATGGGCTGGGGGTTGTGGGCGGAGGAGCCCGAGGCCAGCGTCAGAGGGATGATCTGATCGAAGTCCTCGGGGCTGAGGCCCGCCTCGGCGAAGTCCAGGTCGGCGTCGAGGTCGCTGACAAGCTCCCGCACCCACGTCATGAGCGCCTCGGCGCTCTCCCCGACGCCCAGCATCCGGGCAAGGCAGGCGTACTTCCCCTCGGCCGCCTCCAAGTTGAACTGCATGACGTGGGGCAGCAGGGCACCGCACACGCGGCCGTGGGGCAGGTGATACAGCGCCCCCAGCGGATGGGCCAGACCGTGGACCAGGCCCAGCCGGGCGCTGGCAAGGGCCAAGCCGGCCAGCAGGCTCCCCAGCGCCATGTCCTCGCGGGCCTGGAGATCCGAGCCATCCGCCACGGCCGTTCGCAGGCTCCCCCCGATGCGCCGCACCGCCTCCTCACACAGCGGGTCGGTCACCGCGTTCGCGCCGGTCGAGACGTAGGCCTCGATGGCCTGCGTCAGGGCGTCGAGCCCGGAGTAGGCGGTCTGGTGGGGCGGGCAGGTGACCGTCAGCTCAGGATCCACCAGGGCGACCTCGGGCAGCAGGGCGTGCCCGCGGATGGAGGCCTTCCTGCCTGTCGCGGTGTCGGTGAGCACGGAGTTCGGCGTCACCTCCGCGCCGGTGCCCGAGGTGGTGGGCAGTGCGATACACGGCTGGCCCAGGCCGGTGATCTCCACTCCGTGCGCCACTGGGTCCGGATGCGATACCAGCGCCGCGACCGCCTTGCCCACGTCGAGCGCGCTGCCGCCTCCGGCCGCCACCACCAGGTCACACTCGCCGCGGGCAAGGGCCTCCCGCCCCCGCTCGACGATGGCCAGGGACGGCTCGGCCTCCACCTCAGCGAAGACGCGAGTGCCGATCCCCTCGTCCGCGAGGTGGCGGCGGAGCTCATCGAGAGCGCCGGACTGTTGCAGCGACGTGCGCCCGCACACGATCAGCGCGCGAGAGCCCAGCACCGCGGCGTGCTCCCCGAGGGAGGCCCGCACTCCAGTGCCAAAGACGATCTGCTTGGCGCTGCGCAGCGTGATCTCCGTCATGGCCTTCACCGCTCCGGTCCCGGCATCAATCAGTAGCTCTGGGCGATCCAGGCGTCGAGGGCCTCCACGGCCTGCTCCCAGGCGCGGCTGAGCAGGTCCCTCTCCTCCCTGAGCTCCTCGAGCGCACGCAGGGCCTCCTGCTGGCTGAGGTCGTGGCCCTCCAGGCGTTCCGGCAGATAGTCGCTACGCCGGGCAGAGACTCGTGTCGCCCTGGCCGCGGAGCGGAGCTCGCCGATCTCCTGATTGATGCCCTTCTTCTCCGCGCGCAGCTCGCTGATTCGGCGTAGGGCCTCAGCCCGGACCATCTTCGCCTCATCGACGCTGCTGACAAAGGCGTGCCGGCCCTCCGGCAGGGTCACGATCCAGGTCTCACCGGGGACGCCGAGCAGCTCCCTGGCCTCCCGTTCGGTCCAGCCCCCCTCGCGCAGCTCTGCGTAGATCTCCTCGTCGTCGAAGCCCCCGGCCTTGAGCCGGGCGACAATGCGCTTCCCCTCCTGGTGCCTCTCCGCCTCACGCGCGGCCGCCTCGGCGCGCGTTCGGGCCTCTGCCTCCCGCTGTGCCGCGGCTCTGGCCGCGACTAGGTCGGCGCCGCAACTGAGGCATTGCGTGTCAGTGGCGAAGACGCGCGCACCGCACTCAGGGCATCTCTCCGAGGCCTCGGCCGCGGGGCCCTCCTCCTCGTGCTCCCCCTCCAGCTTCCGAAGCTCCCGGCGCGCGGTCTCGCTGTCGGGGTCGAGAGCCAGCGCTCTGCGCTGGGCCCTCTCGGCTTCGTTCGTCCTCTCCAGCTTGCGCAGCGTGATGCCCCAGTTGGACCAGGCCCGAGCGGCCCGGGGCCGCAGCCTCACGACCCTCCTGGCGGCCTTCTCAGCTCCCGCCCAGTCCCCCGACCTCGACAGCGCTGCCGATAACAGGGACCAGGCCGCCGCATCGTCGGCGGCGTGGGCGAGCCACCGTTCCAGCTCCCCGATGGCCTCCGCGAGGCGGCCCGCCTTGATCTGCCGGCGGCCCTCATCGAGTATGCGTCGCCGCTCATCACTCACCGGTGCAGCCCCCTCTCAGCGTGGCTGACCTGGTGTCCGGCCGTGCTTTCAGCAAGCCTCAGCGGGAGGCCTCGGCGTGACTCTTCATCTGTGGCGGCCCCATCTCCTTCGCCCAGTGTCGGGCCGTATCGGGGTGCTGAGGCGGAACTTGCGAGGGTTGACGAGCGCCGCGCGGCTGTCGTATACTGTATGATGTGGCGCGGCCGGTGCGATCGGGGCGTGGCGCAGCTTGGCAGCGCGCCTGCTTTGGGAGCAGGAGGTCGCCGGTTCAAATCCGGCCGCCCCGACCAGGTGATGGGGCCGAGGGCGCGGGCGTAGCTCAGCGGTAGAGCGTCAGCCTTCCAAGCTGAGGGTCGTGGGTTCAAATCCCATCGCCCGCTCCAGAGGCTTTCCGACCGGCGGCCGTACACCAGTGAGCCGGCGCTTGCGTGGGCGCGCCCGTAGCTCAGTGGACAGAGCAGCGGCCTTCTAAGCCGCTGGTCGCCCGTTCGAATCGGGCCGGGCGCGCCATAGACCGTGTCGTACCGTCGTACTGCCGTGCCTCGTGACGTACGCTGCGGGTGGTGGGCGTAGCTCAAGGGTAGAGCACCTGACTGTGGCTCAGGTGGCTGTGGGTTCGAGTCCCATCGCCCACCCCATGCAATGGCAGAGATCAGCAGGCGAGGGCGAAAGTCGCGCCCGTAGTGGGAACGCGTGCGCGCCCGTAGCTCAGTGGATGAGAGCAACGGACTTCGGATCCGTAGGTCGGGGGTTCGAATCCTCCCGGGCGCGCCAGAGCAGTGCGACATAAGTGGCACTTGACACCCGCTCACATACGTTGTAGCCTCGTGGCCCCTGCGTGGACCGGTAGCTTAGCTGGCAGAGCAGGGGATTCTTAATCCCAAGGTCGGTGGTTCGAATCCACCCCGGTCCACCATCAAGCCTTCTACCGGTCAGGCGCGCTGCAGGCGGCGCGCCGAAACTGTGTTGCAGG
>JBNGDZ010000173.1:0-3872 GCA_049975765.1 Armatimonadota bacterium | reverse complement strand
ACCCATCACCGTGGCGTGGGGCGTGCGGCGGCGCCTGTATGAGCCCCGCACTGTGGGGAACGGGCGCGTGATGGAACTGGTAGACATGCATGACTTAGGATCATGTGGGGCAACCCGTGGGAGTTCGAGTCTCCCCGCGCCCACCACCCCATCGATGACGAGTCCCGGGGCCGCCGCCAGCATGCTCAGTACTGCGACAGCCGTACCGGAACCAGCGCGATCAACGGTGCTCGTGGCCCGGCGCTGCGCGCACCGCACAGGAGCGATGAGCCGTGGATGTTGACGTTCGAGAGCTGGGTAGCAGCCGCGTCGCCCTGCACGTGAAGCTCAGCGCCGATGAAGTCAAGGGCGCCTTCGACCGAACCTACCAGTCGCTGTCCGACCGGGGGGGTATTCGGGGCTTCCGTCCCGGGAAGGTCCCCCGCAAGATCCTGGACCGCTACTACGATTATGACGCCATCCGCGCCGCCACCTACGAGGCCCTCGTCCAGGAGCGGCTCGAGGAGGCCATGGATCAGCAGAATCTCCAGCCCATCGAGCAGGTCAGCGTCGAGGTGGGAGCCCCACCGGACGAGGAGGAGCTGACGGCCGAGAGGATCAGGTCCGGGCTGGCTCAGAGGGAGGAGACCGACGAGCCCGGGGACCTCACGCCAGAGGAGCTGGAGGAGCAGTTGGACGAGGAGCTGGAGGACATCCCCCTGGTGGAGGGCGAGGCCTTCGAGTTCTACTCCGTCTTCACAACCTACCCCCGGCCGAAGCTGCCCGACGTCGACCAGCTGTCGCTGAAGCGTCCGGTCAGACGGGTCACCGATGAGGAGATCGACGAGCAGCTCGAGCAACTTCGACGGGTCAACGTCAGGGAGGTCGAAGTCGAACGCGAGGAGATTGCTGACGGCGACCTTGTGGTCGCGGACGTGAAGGTCGTGACGCAGGATGAGGACCCCGCTGAGGTGGAGGCCACCGAGCGGGAGATCGAGGTCGGCGCCGGGGAGTGGCTGGCGGACATCGACGAGAAGCTCATCGGACACACCGTCGGCGACGTGGTGGAGGGGGAGTTTGAGTACGACGCGGACCACCCCGATGCAGACCTGGCCGGCAGAAGCGCCCGCATCATCGCGCAGATCAGGTCCTTCGCCGCGCGTGAGCTGCCGGAGCTGACGGATGAGTTCGCGCGCGGCCTTGGCGACTACGAGGGCCTCGAGGATCTGCGGCAGTCGATCCGGGAGCAGCTGCAGGAGCAGTACGATGAGCACGCGGAGGAAGAACTACGGGGGCAGGTGATGCGTTATATACTTGAGGGCACTAAGCTGGAGCTGCCCGAGGAGTTCGTGGACCAGGCCGCAGAGCGCAGCTACGACCAGATCCGCGATGAGCTGCAGCAGATGGGCATGTCGGTGGATGAGTTCGCGGAGGCCGTGGATACGGATATCGAGGAGCTGCGCGAGAACCAGCGCACCCGCGCGGAGAGCGCCCTGAAGCTGCACTTTGGGATCGAGGCACTGATCGACGAGCGGGGCGTGGAGGTCACGGACGAGGATCTGACGGAGGAGCTGCAGCGCATTGCCGCGGAGAGCGGCGGCGATCTGCAGTTCGTGGAGCAGGCGGCGGCACTACAGCCGGACTTCGCCGAGGAGATTCATGACCGTGTGGCCAGGCGCAAGCTCCTGGACCAGATCATCGCCGCCGCCCACATCGAGGACGTTCCGGCCGAGGAGTACGCCCAAGAGAAGGAGACCGAGGACATCCCAGAAGGGCGCCAGCCTGAGCAGACGGCTCTGGCCCTCGGCGAGCCCGAGGGCGCGGGAGCGTCTAACGAGGAAACAACACCGAGGGCGTCTACGGACCTTGACGACGCCTCTGACCAGGATACCGGGCAGGAGAGTGAAGGCAATTGAGACTCATTCCCATGGTCATCGAGCAGACCCCTCGCGGGGAACGCTCGTACGACATCTACTCGCGTCTGCTAAAAGAGCGCATCGTCATTCTTGGCACACACATCGATGACGACATCGCCAGCTCCATCATGTCACAGCTCATCTTCCTGCAGGATGAGGACCCGCTGGAGCCGATATCCATGTACATCAACTCGCCGGGTGGGAGCATCACCGCCGGCCTGGCGATCTACGACACCATGCGTTACATCCAGCCCGAGCTGCACACCTGGTGCATCGGGCAGGCGGCGAGCATGTCCGCAGTCCTGCTGGCAGCCGGAGAGGAGGGCCACCGCTACGCGCTGCCCTACTCGCGGGTGATGATCCACCAGCCCTGGGGGCAGCTTGCAGGAGCGGCGGCCGATGTGCAGATCCAGGCTGAGGAGATCATCCGCCTGCGAGGCTGGATCAACGACATTCTGGCCCGACACACAGGGCAGCCCGTGGACAAGATCGAGCGCGACACCGACCGGGACTACTTCATGACGGCCGAGGAGGCCCGGGATTACGGGATCGTGGACGCCGTCGTGGAGCACCAGCCCGAGAGCGAGGAGCAGTGACGGCGCGTAGAATGCGGCAACGGGGTGATGATTCGCCCCGCTGTGGGTATGATTAACAACGGACCATGCCGGGCGCCGCCAGGAGAGTGAACGATGGACATCGATGGTCAGGGCAGCGAAACCAGGCCACTGAGGTGCTCTTTCTGCGGCCGCGACAAGTCGCAGGTTCGAGAGTTGATCGCGGGTCCGGGTGTGTACATCTGCTCGGACTGCGTGGAGCTGTGCAATCAGATACTTCAGGGCAAGGCGGAGAAGCAGGCCAAGGCCGCCGCGGCGGACGGACGGGTGCCCACGCCCCGGGAGATACATGATTACCTGGACGAGTACGTCGTCGGCCAGGATCGGGCCAAGCGCGTGCTGTCGGTGGCCGTCTACAACCACTACAAGCGCGTCCGGCTAGGGGCCATAGACGCCGACGTGGAGCTCGACAAGACCAATATCCTCCTGCTGGGGCCGACGGGCTGCGGCAAGACCCTCCTGGCCCAGACGCTGGCGCGGATGCTGGACGTGCCCTTCACGATAGCCGATGCGACATCGGTCACGGAGGCGGGATATGTGGGGGAGGACGTTGAGAACATCCTCCTGCAGCTTCTGATCGCCGCCGGCGGGGATGTTGAGCGCGCCGAGCACGGCATCGTCTACATCGACGAGATCGACAAGATCGCGCGCAAGGCCGACAACCCCTCCATCACCCGCGACGTGTCCGGTGAGGGCGTGCAGCAGGCGCTGCTGAAGATCCTGGAGGGGACGGTGGCCAACGTCCCCCCGCAGGGCGGGCGGAAGCATCCCCAGCAGGAGTTCATCCAGGTTGACACTACCAACATCTTGTTCATCTGCGGTGGCGTCTTCGACGGGCTCCTGGACATTATCCGCCAGCGCACGCGCAGCCGGACGATGGGCTTCCAGGCTGCGGCCTCGGAGGGCCACCAGCAGCCCAGCGACGACGAGATCCTGGCCCAGGTGATGCCCCAGGACCTGATGAAGTTCGGCCTGATTCCGGAGTTCATCGGGCGGCTTCCCAACATCGCCACCGTCGATCACCTCGACAAGGACGCCCTCGTTCGGGTGCTCACCGAGCCCCGGAACGCTCTCCTCAGGCAGTACAGGAAGCTCCTGAACCTGCTTGACGACGTTGACCTGGTCGTCACCGACGACGCGCTGGAGGCCGTCGCCGAGAAGGCGCTGGAGCGCAAGACCGGCGCCCGAGCCCTGCGCTCGGTCATCGAGGCCGTGATGCTCGACGTCATGTTCGAGATCCCCTCGCGGGACGACGTTAACCGCTGCACCATCACATCCGAGACCATCCGGGAGGGCGGCAAGCCCCTGCTGGAGAAGGTGTCGGACGACGACCGCGAGGTGGCCTGATCGTCAGGTCGCCCCG
>JBNGDZ010000172.1:418-8880 GCA_049975765.1 Armatimonadota bacterium | reverse complement strand
CCCTCGACCTCCACGCTGTCGGCATCGGCCAGCGCCAGCGCGACCTCGTTGTGCAGCGCCAAGGCCAGCCCCAGGCAGTCGTAGCCCGCGCCGAGATTGGCCGTGGTGGCGGGGACCTGGACCGTCACGGACTCGCGATCCGTCGTCAGACTCCTCCAGCCTGCCCCAGGTAGGTGCGCGGGAGCCGGTGCGAGAGGCGCGAGCAGATCTCCTCCACGATGCTGCCCGCGCGCTCGGCCAGCTCCTCGACGGTGATCCGCTCATCGGCCTGCCGACCGATGAGCACGGCCTCGTCGCCGGCCGAGGCCCCCGCGTCGGTGACATCGACAGTGACGGCATCCATGGAGACCCGGCCCACCACGGGGCAGCGGCGCCCGCCGACGAGCGCGTCCGCGGCGTACGACAGCGCGCGGGGGTAGCCGTCGGCGTAGCCGATCGGCAGCACCGCGATGCGGCTCTCACGCGGCGCACGCCAGGTGCAGCCGTAGCCCACCGGCTCGCCGGCCTCCACGCGCTTGACCAGGCCGATGCGGCAGCGCAGAGACAAGGCCTGCCGGACCCGGTCGGGCACCAGGTCGGGCGGATAGCCGGGGTTGATGCCGTAGAGGATGCTGCCGGGCCGGACGGCGTCGAAGTGGGCTCCGGGCATGCGCACGATGGCCGCACTGTTCGCCATGTGCCGCAGGAGCGGGCCGTCGAGGAAGTCCCGGAAGAGCGGGAGCATCTCCCGGAAGCGGCGAAGCTGCTCGCGGGACCATGACAGGTCGGGATTGGTGCAGTCCGCGAAGTGGGAGAGGACGCCCTCAACGCGGAGCTGTGGCATGGTCGGAAGCTCTCGTGCGAGCCTCCGGGCGACCTCCCGACGCGCGCCGTGGCGGCCCATGCCCGTGTCCAGCTTGATGTGCACGGGGGCGGCCGAATCGGCCTGGCGCGCGGCGTCGGCCATCGTCGACGCCTGCGCCGGGCTGCTTATGGTCGCCGTCAGGTCGTGCTCCAGGTAGAGGCGGGCCTCGGTGACATCCGGCGGGCCGAGCACGAGGATCGGCGCAGTGATCCCGGCGCCGCGCAGCTCGATTCCCTCGTCCACGAGCGCCACGCACAGCATCGTCGCGCCGGCCTCGAGGGCCGCCCGCGCCACCTCCACGGCGCCATGCCCGTAGGCGTTGGCCTTCACGACGGCCGCGATGCGGCGCCCGGAGCCGATTAGCTGCCGGATCGCTCGCACGTTGTCGCGGATGGCGTCGAGGTCTATCTCGAGGTATGCCGCTCGCACGTTCTCCTCCATCGGCTGCTGCGGCGGTCGGTGTGGGAGCCGCTCAGGACGTCGAGGCCGCGGCGTCGGCCCGGTCGCGCTCCTCAGCCCACAGCAGCAGCCGCATGACGGTGTTGAGGGCGGCGAAGCCGATGACGAAGACGCCGCCGCTGGCCAGCACGGCATGGGCGTACTTCTCGGCCTCTACGAGCGGGCCTCCCACCTGCCAGGCGCCCACGACCGTGGCGGTCACGACCGCGATGAGCGCCAGGCAGGACGAGCCGCCCGGCGCAGCGTCCATCGGTCGGCCTCCGGAGGTGTCGGTGGGTGGCATGCCCAGCCTGGGCGGCTCCCGCTGGGCCTCGGGCGGCCTGGCGACCCAGGCGTAGAGCTGTTGCAGCAGTTGTGTGGTCGCCCTGCGAGCGCCCCGAAGGTCGGCGGCCTCGCGGGAGACTAGCGTAAACGCCCGGTTGCTCTCCCGCGGGGCGTGCCAGCGGATGAGGATCCGGCTCATGCCCGCGGCCGACTGCGTGGGCTCGATGGTGTCGATGCGGGCGCGAGGCAGGTACCACGAGAAGTCGTCGCCGTAGTAGACGAGGGCGTCGCCCCACGCGGCGAGGAAGCCGATGTCGCGGTCGGTGTCGCCATCCCACACGAGCGGGGCGTCGCCGGGGGAGAAGCCCACGAAGATGGGCCTGATGCCCTCGGGGAACTCGTGCCCCTGCTCCTGCAGGGCCTCTCGCAGGCGCCGCCGCAGAGCCTGGTTGCCGGCCAGCGCCAGGCGGTTGTGCGCCAGCCAGGTCCCGAGGGGAGCGAGGATCAAGGCCGCGGTGGCGATGAGGGCAGGGGCGACGCCCCGCCCCTCCGGCCAAAACGCGTGCAACACAGCCAGCCCCACGCCGAAGGGCGCAGCGGCCGCCCCGAAGGTTGCGAGGCCCAGCATCAGATTGTATCGGCGCCGCATCGCGGCGCCGAAGATCCGCGTGCTCTCCTGCATATCAGCTCACAGTGGCGAAGACGGTCCGGTCGGCTTACGGCTCGGGAAGCTGGAAGTCAACGCGGACGGTCTGGCCGGCGTTGACCGCGCCGTCCTGGTAGCCGGGCTGGTAGCCGTAGGCGAAGGCGACGATCCGCGGAGTCCCCGACGGGAGGTCCAGCAGGTAACTGCCGCCCGCATCGCTGAGCGTGGCCAGTTGCTCCCACGCGAACCAGGGGGACGGCCGAAGCTCGGTGCCCGACCACGTCTGCACGCGCTCGATGACGCCGTCGGGCACGAGTGGACGGTAGGAGCGGTCGAGCTCGGCCCAGACGCTCGCTCCGGCCAGCGACCGTGTGGCGCCGCCCCCGATCTCTCCCGCGATCGAGCCCTGCACCGTCCCCGGGAGCGGGCCCGCCGCGTCGGTCAGCGCCAGGCGCACGGTGGCGGACTGCCGCTCGGTGAGGCCGGACACGACGTGGACGTCGGTGCTAAAGCCCGCGACGGCAGCGGTGATGAGGTAATCGCCCGGGGCCAGGGCCTGGAGCGTGTACTCGCCGTTGCCATCGGTATAGGCGGCGTAGTGAGTGTCGGCCGGGGGCAGCGCGATCACCGACTGGCCCTCGCGCACAAGCTGCGCGCCTCCGGGCAG
Organism: Armatimonadota bacterium; assembly: GCA_049975765.1. Classification (GTDB taxonomy): domain Bacteria; phylum Armatimonadota; class Zipacnadia; order Zipacnadales; family UBA5352; genus JAYENL01. Next base: position 6,000 of record JBNGDZ010000172.1, on the reverse strand, counting down.
GGCGTAGACGAGGACGCGGCAAGCCGGCACGTCGTCGGGAAGCGTGACCGCGCCGCGGACGCGGCCGCCGACCTGCGCCTCCAGGTTGTCCAGTCGCAGGTCGCTGTTGGGCTGCACGTTGATGATGGTAACCGCGCCGCGGAATCCGCCCGGCGCCACCACCTGCAGCAGATGGCGGCCCGCCGGAAGATCGCGCAGACGCACGCGACCGGCCGCGTCGGGATTGATCGGCAGAGGCTGACCGTCGAGGAGGACCGTGGACTTCGTCGGATCATCGCCCTCCTCCAGAAGGTTCTCCACCTCACCGATGACGTTTCCGACGCCGACCAGGCCGATAAGCGCGCCGACGAGCGTCCCTCCACCACAGCCGGCAAGCGTGGCCGTGACGGCGGCTATGAGCAGCAGCTTCAGCGTCCTGCGGGTCATAATCCCATTCCTCGCTGAGTTACCGCGAAGTGCCTGCAGTGCTATGGATTGATTCGACGCTCGGCGCGGCGCGACCTCTCGCCTGCGGGGACGGCTGCGTTGACGGGGATACCGAGAGCCGCCCGCCGGCGATGGTGGCCCAGAAGTCCAGCCTGCCGCGGTGGTCGGCGGTGACGCTCTGGGTCTGCTCGGCCTCGCGGCCCTCCCGGAGCGTAACGATGTGCTCTGAGCCCGGCTCGACGGCGTAAGGGCCGTCATCGACCGTGATCCGCACGCGGGTCGGGACACCGCCGAAGAAGCGCTCCGGATTGCCCCGCCGCGGCTCCCCCCACCTCGCACCATGGCCGCCGACGTCCAGGAGGAGAAGGCCCGGACCGCACATGGACACGCGGGCGTGTGCCTCACCTGACTGAGGCCGGAGCCGGACGCCAATCGCCTGGGCGCGCGCCATGCCGCCGGCCGGCACGTCGATCCCCAGGCGGACGATCCCGGTTCGGCGGCCCGTGGTATCCCGCTCGGCCGCTGAGAACGTGCACGTGGCGCCCATCCAGACGCGGTGGTCTGCCGCGGCCGAGAGAACCTGCACATGCCGCGCCGGGCCCCGGCTGAGCAGTCTGATCCTGTCGGGCGTCCCGGCGATGGCCACGTCGCCGCACAGGAGGCCGTCGGACAGCAGGCGGTGGAGCGCCCGGCGCCCGAACAGGTCCCCGTGCACCGCGGCGTGCAGGGCGTTGGTGGGGGGCCAGTAGCTCCAGGCCGGGAAGGGCGCGAAGAGACCCAGTCCGGGCCCCACAGGATGGACCGTCAGCCCCATGAAGTAGGGGTTCTGCTCCTCGTCGAACTGCACGCTCTGGGTCGCCAGCGGGATGGTCTCGGCGCTGGGGCGGATGAACCAGCTCGGGCCCTGGAAGGCATAGCCCTCCATCTGTGTGGCGGCACCCGTGTGGACGTAGCCGCGCATCCGGCCCATCGACAGGTCCCGCCCCCTGCCGGGCACGAAGGTCCCCTCGGCCTCCATCCCCACGGTGACCGACGGGAAGGCGGGGTGCCGCTCACCGACGCGGAAGCTGCCGTAGCGGTCGGCCGGATCGCGGGCCCCGGCAATCCCCAGCATCGCCGCCAGCGGCGACATGGCGGGATTCCACGAGCGCGACTGGCACATCCCCAGGCCAAGATCCCCGAAGAAGGCCCCGCCCCCCTCCACGTAGTGCCGGATGGCCTGTTGCGCGTCGTCGGGCAGGTTGAGGCAGGCCGGCGCGAGGACGACGCTGTAGCGATGGAGATCCACGGTGCCCAGGTCCTCGACGCACAGATAGTCCAGGCCGCCGAAAACGGTTCCGGCCCGATAGCCGCAGGCCAGCGCGGCCAGGTCGTCGACGGTGTACTCCTCGAGGTAGCCGTAGGCCGGGGTGCCGGCGAACTGGTGGCCGCCGGCGTAGGGCTGGTAGAGAACCGCCGCGCACGGCTCCGGCGCCTCGTCCGCGAACGGCGCCCGGCGGAGGGCGGCGGCGAGCCGCTCGACGACGCTCCGCCGCACCGAGGGGGAGTTCTGGACGCGCTCGAGGTCGTCCAGGCCGACGCCGACGGCGCCCCGCAGACCGGCCTCCATGATCCACGCCGAGAGAGAGGCGCGGGTGTAGGCGGGGCTGGGCGGCAGGGGGACGCGAAGCCAGGGGATGACCTCGAACCGCCCGCCGCGCCGGGCCATCTGGACGGCGTGCACGTTGTGGGTCGCCAGGTCCGGCTCCAGGATGTCCGGCGGCACGAACACCTGCACGACGTCGTAGGCGTCGGGGATAGCGGTGAGACTCCGGTAGAGCGAGATGCGGCCGGTCATCAGCGTGGCGTCGGGATCGATGCGCCGGATCTCCTCCGCCCAGAGCTGCATGACGTCACGGAAGGCCGCCCGCTCGTACTCGGCGCAGTCCACGGACGGGCGGCCCACGCCGTAGGTCTGCGTGTGGTCGAGAGCGCGCGCCCGGATGCGGGTGATCTCGTCGATGCGCAGGTAGTCGGTGCCCCAGGCCTCGTTGATGGCCCCCAGCGAGCCATGGCGGCGGAGAAGGAAGCGCCGGAAGTCCTCCTCGGTGTGGCTGATGTCGCGCTCCAGGTAGTGGTCGGTGGCCCAGGCGGCGAGGCCGTCGGCGTCCTGCAGTTCGGAGACCACCGGCGCGATCCACTCCCGGCAGGCGGCTCGGTAGCTCTCGTCGTAAGCGGAGACGCGCTGCCCGCCGAAGAGCTTGGTGCGCAGGCCGACGATGACCTGGAGGCCCTCCGCGGCCGCCTCCTGTATCAACTCGCGCGTGCGCTGGGTATGCTGCGGGGCGTCTTCGGGCAGGTCGAGGTAGACCGTGTTGCAGCCCAGCTCTCGGGCCTGAGCGGCCGCACCCTCGCCCTGCAGGCCGTAGACGAACACGAACGGCCCGGGGCGGTCGTCGGCGCCGGCGATCGCGGCGACACACAGGCAGACGAAGGCCGCGACAGCCCGGCGGGGCGTCGCCAGGTTCCGGCGCGGCGCAAAGAACTCACTAAGTAGCTTCAATCAGGCGGCGACCTCGCGGGAACGGACCATCAATGGCGCGACGTGGTGCGCCTCGGCTATTGAAAGGGCCACTGCTCGGTGCTGTCGAGCGCCTCCCGGGCGGCCTCCTGCTCGGCGGCCCGCTTCGACCTGCCCTCCCCCACGCCGATGACGTCACCGTTATGGATGGCCTCAACCATGAACCAGCGGTCGTGCGGCGGCCCCTCGGTGCGGACGACCCGGTAGCTCGGCGGGGTCTGCCCGCACGCCTGCAGGACCTCCTGCAGCGCCGACTTGTGGTCGCGCAGGGACTCCCGCCTGTGGACGTCCTCGAGCAGCGTGTCGAAGTGCTCCAGCACGAAGTCCCGGGCAGCGACGAACCCCCCGGACAGGAAGATGGCCCCAATGAGGGCCTCCACCAGGTCCGACAGCAGGGAGGCCTTATTGCGGCCACCGGTGATCTCCTCGCCTCGCCCCAGCAGCAGGTACTCGCCCAGGCCCAGCTCCCGTGCGACGGTGGCCAGCGCCGACCTGCGCACCAGAGCCGCCTTCATGCGGGTGAGGTCGCCCTCTGGCAGCTCCGGGTGCATGGAGTAGAGGTAGGAGGCGAAGACCAGGTCCAGCACGGCGTCGCCGAGGTACTCCAGGCGCTGGTTGCTGGCCAGCTCATCCAGCCCCTGTTCCCGCACATAGGAGCTGTGCCGGAATGCCATCTCCAGAAGCTCGTCCGGGACGTAGTCCAGACCGAGCCTCTGCTTAAGGTCCGCGAAGCGCTCCTCAGGCAACAGTGGCGCCGGCCGCGCCCCTGGGCACGAGCGGGCGAGGCGGGCCTTCACTCCTCGTAGCGACGAATGATGAGTGTCACGTTATGCCCGCCGAAGCCGAACGAGTTCGACATGACAGTATCCACTCGGGCCTCCCGCGGCTCGCCGCGAACCAGGTCCAGATCCCCGGGCTCCGGGTCATCGCAGTTAAGCGTGTGGGGGATGATTCCCTGCTGCATGGCCTTGATACACAGCGCCAGCTCGGTGGGGCCTGTGGCCCCGAGCATGTGTCCGTGGATGGGCTTGGTCGAGGAGATGGGGACGTCGGAGGCGTGCTCGCCGAGCACCTCGCGCAGCGCGATGGCCTCGGAGGCGTCTCCGGCGGGAGTGCCCGGCCCGTGCGCGTTGATGTAGTCGAGGTCCTCGACCGTCATGCCGGCATCGTCCAGAGCGTTCTGCATGGCCAGGATGGCGCCGGCGCCGTCGGGACAGGTCTCGGTGATGTGGTGGGCGTCGCCGCTGAGGCCCACGCCCACGATCTCGGCGAGGATGGGCGCGTTCCGCTCCCGGGCGTACTGCAGGTCCTCGACGATCACGCCGGTGGCGCCCTCGCCGATGACGAAGCCATCGCGGTCTCGGTCGAAGGGGCGGCAGGCGGCGGCCGGGTCGTCGTTGCGGGTGGAGAGGGCCTGGGCGGAGCAGAAGCCAGCCAGGCCGCTGCGACACACCGCACCCTCCGTGCCGCCGGTGACCATGGCCTTTGCGCGACCGAGCTTGATGAGGTCCACAGCGGTAGCGATCGCATGCGTCCCGGAGGCGCAGGCGGTGACCACGGCTGAGTTGGGGCCCATGGCGCCGCAGTGGATCGACATCAGACCGGAGGCTATGTCGATGATCATCATCGGGATCAGGAAGGGCGAGACCCGACCGGGGCCCCGCTCGAGCAGACGCTCGAACTGCTCCTCCCAGATGTGCATGCCCCCGATCCCCGAGCCGATGAGCACGCCGATCTCACTGCGGTTACCATCATCGACCTTCAGCCCGGCGTGCTCCATCGCCACATCGCACGCCCACACGCCGTATTTGGCGAAGAAGTCGGCGCGCTTGATCAGCTTGGCATCGATCCGATCGGTTGCGTCAAAGTCCAGATCCACCTCAGCGGCGATCTGGCTCTTGTACTCGGACGCGTCGAAGCGCTGGATGCGGTCGATGCCCGTACGTCCCTCAAGGCAGGCCTCCCACAGGCAGTCAAGCCCCCTGCCAGCGGCTGATACGGTCCCGGTACCGGTTATGACCACACGCCGGTTCATCAGATCAGGCCCTCACAACGTGATCCAGGTATTGACCTGCGGCCGTCCACGAAGCCGGGCGGCCGCCGGTCGCGCTTCGTGTCCCTCCGCCCCCGGGCCTACTGGGTCTTCTCCTCGAGATAGCGGACGGCATCGCCCACGGTCTGGATGCTCTGCGCGTCCTCCTCGGGGATATCAACGTCGAACTCGTCCTCCAGCGCCATGACCAGCTCGACGACGTCCAGGGAGTCCGCCTTGAGGTCACCCTCGAAGGTCGCCGACTCGGTCACCCAGCTCTCGGGGACGGACAGCTCGCGCACGATAACTTCCTTCACCTGCTCGAAGAGCGCCATGGGTCATCTCATCTCCGTTCTGTGCGTAGCGTCGGCCGGGCCATACAGGCCCGGCGGTGTCGTGCGTCATGATAGCCGGTCTCCGACCGCGGTGGCCCCGCGGCCGCGTCCTACTGCCCCGACCTCTGCTCGATGTAGCGAACGGCGTCACCGACGGTCTGGATCTCCTGCGCCTCCTCCTCGGGGATCTCCATGTCGAACTCGTCCTCCAGGGCCATGAGCAGCTCCA
>JBNGDZ010000172.1:0-408 GCA_049975765.1 Armatimonadota bacterium | reverse complement strand
GTCGGTGACCTGCGTCTCCGGCACCTGGAACTCCTCGGCAACGATCGCCTTAACGCGGTCCGCAACTGCCACCGTCCCTCATCTCCATGCAGACGCCGACGCGATCACATGATCAGGCCGCCGTCGATGTTGATCACCTGGCCGGTAATGTAGCCTGCGCCAGGCCCGGCCAGAAACAGCACCGCGCTCGCCACGTCATCGGCGGTGCCAGGCCGCTTGAGCGGGATGCGATCGAGCCACGCCCGCCGCTGCTCCTCCGGCAGCTCATCGGTCATAGCGGTCTCGATGAAGCCCGGAGCCAGCGCGTTACAGGTCACGTTGCGGCCCGCCAGCTCCTGAGCGGTGGTCTTGGTCAGCGAGATCAGACCGCCCTTGGAGGCCGAGTAGTTGGCCTGTCCGGCGTTCCCG
>JBNGDZ010000171.1:0-8886 GCA_049975765.1 Armatimonadota bacterium | reverse complement strand
GGCTCACGAATGCCGTACGGAGGGGCGGGCTGCCCAGCCCGCCCTGTCGTTGGAGGGAGCGCGACCCACCGACGCTCAGCATCACCGCGATCGTGCGCCGGCAACCAGGCGCGCAGCGGCCTGCGAGCTCTGCAGCCGCGCCGCTATGCGCCCCGCGCAGAGGCGCGCGACCGTCGCCAGCGGCTCCACTACCTCGAACACGCCCCCCTCGTGCAGCGGGAAGCGCCCCAGCAGCTCCCAGCGCTTGCCATCGATTGCCTCAGGTTCCAGCGGCTGCAGCCAGCAGGCGACCTCCGCCCGCATCAGCGCCCGAGCTATGGCCTCGGCGTCGAAGCTGCGGTGGGCCTGCAGCTTCTCCGCGGGCGCCTCGAGTTCGGCGAAGCCTGTGGGGGCGTGGGGCGGAAGGTGGTAGCGATTGCGCCGCGTCATCGTGTCGGCGATCAGGTGCCCGATAGCGCTCACCGCGAAGCCCCGCCCCTCGTCGCCGTCAAGGCAGCCCGGCGGCGCCATCATCTCCATGACCGCGGCGACTGGATCGCCGCCGGGGTGCATGGCCTCCCGCCCGACCCCCGGCACCTCGGTATGGGCGTCGGGGCCGATGGTGCCCAGCAGCATCGGGCCACGCCGCCGCTCCGACCAGCCGAGATTCTCGCGCAGACGCTCCGTGACCACGAGGTGGTGCATGAGGTCCATCCGCGGCGGCCTCTCCGGGCTCACTCGGAGCCGAGCCGGAAGACGCCCACTCCCCCCTCGGCCACATCCAGCGTGGTCTCGGTGAGCTCCCGCGCCACCACCTCGCCGCTCCGCAGGTCGGTGACGGTGGCGGGTTCGGCCAGAGTGAGGCGCCTCGGCTGCGCAGCGCCCTCCACCACCACCAGATCAGGCCCGAACCACGCCCGCGCAGCGCCATCGGCCAGCGGTGCGACATCGACGCGCGCCGCCAGGCCCCGCAGGACCTCGGGCGGCAGCAGGGGCGCGGCGCTGAAGACCGACGTGCAGTGCGGGAACTGCAGCAGCGCCAGGCCGCAGAACTCGGTGCCAGCGAGCGTCCCCAGCCACTCCGCGCGCTCGTCGGCGCTGAAGAACCTGGGCGCCCCGGAGGCGAGGCCGTAGCGGAGCGCCTCACTCCCGAGGCCCGGCAGCGCCCCGGCGGCCTCCACTGTCACGCGCAGCGGCCCCCGTGGGGGGAGCAGCGTGAGCTTGAGGCCGGTCAAGTACTTCATGGTCCGCACGGTGATGCGCTGCTCGGCCACGGCGCCGGGCCCGTAGATGAAGACCAGCATGGCCCCGTCGCGGAAGGCAAAACGCGCCAGCGCCCGCCCGTCCTCGGGCGCGACGGTGAGCAGATCCGCGAAGACGTAGAGCCGAGCGCGGGGTGCGTGTCCCGCAATGACCTCGGAGAGCAGGCACTGACGCCACGACAGCCCCGAGCGCGCCAGAAGCCGCTGCTGCCCAGCCAGGAGGGCGCCGGGCAGGCCGTCGGCTCCCGAGAGGTACCGCCCACTGCGGTCATCGACGACGAACAGGACGTCGGCCACGGCCTCCACGCCGCGTGGCCGACCCACCTCTTCGGCCGTTCGGCCCAGGCGTTCGAGAGCCACGGGGTCGGCGGCCAGGCCCGCCCCGGAGGCCAGTGCCGCCCCGGCCCGCAGTCCTGCGTCGCCCGATGCTCGCTCCAGGCAGAGCATGCCGCCGCGCCGAGCCGCCTGAGCTGGAAGGGTCGGGATGACCGCCCGCGCCGGCGACCACAACGGGCCGGTCAGAAAGTCGAGGGTCCGGTCACCGATGATCGCGCTCACGGCCAGGTGGGGCCAGCGCCACTGCCCCTCGGCCGACTGTTGCATCAGGTGGCCGTAGGGCGCGCCGACCAGCTTTCCCGGCGCCAGCTCTCGAGCTGCACCCGCCATCTCTCGAAGCAGCGCCAGCGGGGCCTCGGCGCGGAAGTGCAGCAGGTCGATCATCGGGCTGTCGATGGCGGGGTCATAGAGCGAGGGCTCCGGGGCTTCGGTAAGCGGCGCCGGCACGCGCACCACCTCGAAGCCCGGCAGAGACGGTCCGGGCGTCATAGGCGCGCCCCGCCGCTGCCCCAGCCACGCATCGCGGAACTCCTCCACATCGCTGTAATGCTGCATGACCCACGCCCGGAAGGCCTCATCCCGCACCGGCGTGGCCTCATCCCCCAGGCCCAGCGAGGCCCCCCAAGGCCGCCATGAACCCAGGTCACCTGCCAGCAGCTCATAGCCTACCACGCGATGCCCCCACGGCGCCGCCTCCACGTGCTCCAGCAGCGCCCGCAGGCGTCGAAGGGCGTCCTGCTGCCACGCGGGAGCGACCAGGTCCGGGAAGGTCCGCTTGCGGCCGAAGGCGCTGGGCGGCGCCACTGTCTCGCCGCCGAAGCGCACGAGCTGATCGGGGTGCGCCTCATCCCACGCGGGCGTCGAGTCCATGAAGACCTGCAGAAGAAGGAGAGCGTCCCCGCCTGCCGCCGCGAGCACGGAGGCCGCGCGCCGATCGAGGCCGCTGAGATCCTCATCGGCGTCCGGTGCCCAGCCGAAGGGATGCTCGTCCGCGGTCGCCGGCAGCGCGACCAGGGCCGCGTCCGGCGGGACCGAGAGAGGCGGTGCGCCCCGCAGCTCGTGCACCACCGGCGGCAGGCTCCCCTCGTTCACCGTGATTCGCGGCGGGCTGGTGCTGGCGTCGATGGCCGCCTGGATCGGTTCGGGCGGGCGTCCGCTAACTACCACCCTCATGGGTCGGGCATCCGCCAGCGTGGCGCCATCGGAGTGCAGGCGGATCTGATAGCGCCCCGGCGGCAGCCAGGTCGGCACCTCAAGCGTGCCTGTCGCTTCCACGGCCCCCTCCGCGTCATTCCTGCTGTCGAGGGGGCAGATGACGAGCGGTCCGCCGCCCTCCGTCGCCAGGTGCGCCTCGATACTGGCGCGCCCGGCGGCATCATTCTCGGAGGCCAGTCGCGCGCGCACCCGCGCCCTCTCCCCGGGAGCGAGGCTCGTGGGGAAGCTGACATCCTCGACGCGCAGCTCTCGCGGCGGCGAGCGATGGGCCTCGATCTCGTCGATGTAGACCGTGTACGGGCGCCCGGCCTCCAATGGCTCCAGCAGCAGGGAGAGCATGATGAGGGGGAAGTCCACGCCGGGCCATGGATCTCCGGGTGGCCGGCACACGAGTTCATCGAGGCGGAAGCCGATCTGCCGCCAGCCCAGCTCCTCAGCCAGCGAAACCCCGTCGCTGAGGTAGCGCGCCCCATCCGTGTCCACGATCTCCACGCGCAGGTCCAGGCGGTGGCCGTTGGGGTTCTTCAGCCACAGGGAGATCATGTCCGCCGGTGCAGTCAGCGACTCCGACCACGTCAGCCGCGCCCGGGTCTGCTCCGGCGATGAGGGGACCATGTGCCAGCGCAGGCTCTCGCCCACCACTCTGGCCCCGGCGGTCGTGGAGAGCTCCCAGGCGTCGAAAAGAAGCTGCGGCCGATCGGGCGTGCGGCCGGCGCTGAAGCGCGATGAGTCCTCGCATGAGGTGATGGGGGTGTTGACCCAGTCCTCCGGGATGGAGGCCAGGCCCTGAGCCTGAGCCTGCGGGAAGGGCAGCAGCAACACAACGGGGAGCACGAGGCAGGATACGTAGCATAGCAGGCGCGATCTCGCCATCAAGGGATCATGCTCGCGCGCTCCCAGGATTGCACGTCGGCATCTGCGCCCTCGCCGCCCTCGGCCTGGTCGGCACCGTTGGACCACAGATCGTAGCGGCGCCCGTCGCCTCCAGGGCTGACGTAGTGCAGCGGCACCCCCCAGGCGTCAACCAGCACGTCCTCGCTCTCCACGTAGGGGCCCTCCCACCGGCGGGGCAGCGGCTCGGAGGTCGGCCGCTCCACAAGCGCGGCAAGCCCCTGGTCGGTGGTGGGGAAGACGCCGCCATTGTCGATAGCGTACCGTTCGAGGGCGTCCATTACGGTCTCCATGCGCTGGATGGTCAGCTCACGACCACGTCGGGCCGGATCACCGGCAAAGCGCGAGGCCAACACCAGGGCGAAGGCGGCGACGATGGCAGCGGCGATGAGCGTCTCAGAGGGAGTGAGGCCTGCCCGGCTGCTGCGATGCATGCTGCGAGTTCCCTCCATGAGAGCCGGTCGAGACTCGTGCGCGGAGCGCGCTCAAGCAGCATTCTACGCGAGCCCTCCACCGGTGTCAAACCCCCCGCAGAGGGCAGAGGGTGTGTCCTCAGGTTGTCGCTTGCAGGCCGCTTGCGGCGGACGGCCTGCCTCATTCCCCTATAGCTCGCGGTGCGAACTGCGTTCCCCCTCTCTGGCGGGCCGGATGCCCGCTGTCACGGAGATGACGGCGGCGTCGCCCGCGAACGCACCATCACCGACGGCTCGTGCGCCGGCGGGAGCGCCACCTCCGCCAGCACCGGGCGGTGGTCTGAGGGCCCCTCAGCGTGAACCCAACACCGCACCGGCGTCACCCCGCCGCCGGTCCACACGTAGTCGATGCGCAGCATCGGCAGCTTCCCCCGCCACACGAAGGTGAACCCGAACCCTCGCCCTGCCGCCTCAAAGGTGTCAGTGAGACGCTCGCTGAGCCTGCGCCAGTGCCGTGAGGTCGGAGGCGTATTCATGTCTCCCGCCACCACCAGCGGCCTCCCGTCCGGAAGCGCCTCCAGCAGGCGTGCGAACTTCTCCTCCCGCACCTCGCCCGCCTCCCGCAGGTACTCCGTCAGCGGGCCGAGCTCCCGCGGCATGCGCCGGGAGCGCCGCACGCGTGGAAGATGCACGGTGATGATGGTTAGCGGGTGGCCCTCGATCTCCGCGTCCACGCGAAGCAGCGGGTGCACCTGATGTTTCTCGGTCCTGATCACCTCACGGTCGCGGATTCGCCCCCGCACGAACACACGCAGATCCCGGGCCGTGGCATCCTGGTAGCCCGGAAGCAGATCATCGAAGACCTTGCGCCGCGCCTCCTGCAAGCAGATCACGTCGCAGTCCCAGTCCAGGATGCGCTCCCTGATCGTCTCCTGGTCCTCCGTGCGTCCGTGGACGTTCCACGTCACCACGCGCACGATGTGTCGGCCCTGGGGTGCATCGTGGCCCGGGTTCATCTCAAAGCCCCCAAGCACGAAGAGCGCGACGGCTGTCGCGGCCAGGTTGATGAGAGTCAGCCGGCCCTCCCGCGCCGCCGCGGTCAGCAGCAGCGCCACGGCCGGCGGGACGATCCACTGCACCTGCGGGCCCCACGTCAGCAGCGCTCCGAGCCACCAGTCCTCACCGGGGTAGCGCTGCAGTAGCCACACGCCCCCCACCACGGCCGCCGCCAACAGCGTAACGAGTTGCAGGACGCAGCCGCTACAGCAGGTCCGGCGCTCGCGCTCATCGCTCATCGTGACGAAGCCCGCCCTCCCTCGTGGACCGCAGCGGCCTCGTCGGTGGAAGCGATCTCCGCGAGCACCGAGCGGCGGTCGGACGGCCCGGCGCTCCCCAGCGGGCAACGACGGGGGCCGCAGAGCGCTGATGGGTCGCCGACCATCGCTATACGCGCAGCTCGCAGATGTCGTCGGCGGTCTTGCGCACCGTGCGGGCGTCCACGAACTCCCAGCCGGCGTCCAGCGCCCCTTGGATGCCCACTCCCTCCAGGTGGCGGATCTCCTGGGTATAGGGGCCCTCGAAGAAGTAGGGCTCGATCTCGCCGGCGCGCTCGCAGGCCTCGCGGGCCCGATCGCGGATCAGCTCGCAGGCAGCCCCGTGGGAGAGGTGGATCGCCAGCTCGCGCCCCAGCGCCTGCTTGACCGGCGCGCCCACTATGTTGGGCACGAGCTCTCGCGCCTCCTCGACCGCCACGTCGTCGCCGGCGATGAAGATGGTGGGCACGCCCATGGTTCCGGCCATCAGCGCCCTGCAGCCGAACTCCCCCAGCTCCACCCCGTTGATCTTGTAGTACTCGATGGTCTTTGAGGAGTAGGTGTGGCAGAGCACCCCGTCGGTCCCGGCACGCGCGTGCTGGCCCACGAACATCAGCGCATCGAAGCTGTCATCGAGGTGGTAGGGCGCGCTGATCGGTCCGCGCGCGATCAGCTTGGCATCGCGGTGGAACTGCTCCTCTATCATCCCGCCCGAGCCATGACCATCCCAGACGATGACCTCCGCGTCGGAGTCGAAGTCCAGGATGCCGTCGATGCAGGCGTTGACCTCGCCGGTAAGCAGCGCCATCCAGCGCGGCTTCTCAGCCGGATCCACGTCCCGCGTCTGGTTGAAGCGGCTGATCAGCGCGGGGCCCTCCAGATCGGTGATGATGTAGAGCTTCATCTCGCACCTCCGTGTAGTGGTCGCGCACGCCGGCACGCTACTCGGCCGCGGGGCATTCAGAGAGGTTGATGATCTGCGTCCGTCCATCCGCGCGGGGGACGCTCACGACGCGATCCCCGACCCGGCCGGTGATCGGCTCCCGGTTATCCGTGAAGTCCGTGCGCCGCACCAATAGCTCGTCGCCCAGACGAAGCCCCGACACCACCGCCCCCGGCCGGTTCGGCACGTGCAGCATCACCGGCTCTCCCGCGCCGATGAAGCGCCGGTGCTCCAACATGCCGTCCAGCACCTCCACCATCAACGAGATCTCCTTCGTGGTCTCCTCCACCCGGCACCACATCATCAGCCCGTCGCTGCCGCGCAGGTACAGGTGCCACAGCAGCTCCTGGTAGGCCCATTCCGACATCTGCGGCACCGGCTCGGCGTCCGCCGGCGGCGCGGTGGTGTGCCAGTGCACCCAGGTGATCAGCGGCACGTCCTGCGGCGTGTGTCTGCCCGCGTTGGTGCCGACCTTGAGCAGGTTGTAGAACCACCGGTAGTCGTCGTTGTCCCACCTGGGATACCATGACCACGTGGCGTACCACGTGTAGACCACCGGGTTCGCGAAGGTGTAGCCGCACGGGCCGAACTCGTGATACCAGGGGCGGTACTTCGCCTGCTGGTCCTCGATGTACGGCGCGCCCGGAGGCAGCTTTTCGTAGTAGTCGTACCAGTAACGGACGCCTCCGTGCGGGTAGACGCTGTAGTTGCCGATCAGCGCCTCCGGGAAGTACTCCTGCACCACCTCCACGCAGCACTCCCGCTGCAGCTCGCAGCGGATCTGTCGCAGCGCGTTCTGGAAGCTGGCGAAGTCGTCGATATCCGGGATCTGCTCGCGACAGACGGTGCACCGCCTGGAGTGCTCCCACGCCCCGTTCCACTCAATCGGTCCGTCGATCTCCCAGTCCAGGTACAAGAAGTCGATCTCGACCCCGGCCTCCCGGTAGGGGTTCAGGAAGGCGCGGAACTGCCCCCTGATGTCGTCCTTGCGGTGCTCCAGTCGGAAGGGGCAGCCCATCTTGCGGCTCCCGAAGCTGTCGTCGAAGAACGGCACCCCGTTCGCCGCCAGGTGCGCGGTGCTCTCATCGCCGTTGAAGAACGAGTACATGGCGCGACTGGCGTGCACCCCCACCGCCAGCCCCAGCTCCTGCTGCAGCCGGCCCATCCGCAGCGCCTCCGCCATGCCCTCCTCGTCGCCGGGCGTTGCGCGCGCGCACATCGCCATCCCCCGCGCATCCAGCGCCCGCAGGACCTCCTTCGCCTCCTCGTCACCCTCCGGCAGCCAGCCCTCCAGCCGCGAGCCGCGGATGGGGATCGCGCCTGCCCGCGGATTCTCGAGCGGCGGGACCTCTTCGATCAGCTCTCTGATTACATCCTCTGCTGTCATTCGCCTCTCCTGCGCGTCGGCTATGGGATGCAGAGCGATGAGCGCCAGACTCATCAGCGCGATGGTCGTCAGCAGCCTGGGCCTCACGGTATGACCTCCTCACGGCGTCTCATTGCTGCGCCCCGGAGCGTCTCCAGACTCTCGGTTCCGCGCTCGCCTCGTGGCTCCTCCACCTCAGCAGCGGTCAGGCTTCTTTGCGCGTCCCGAGCCCGGTCGCCAGTTCCACTGTAGGTCGGGCTCCCCCCCGCGTAGGTCAGGCGTCCCCGCATAGGTCGGGCTTCCAGCCCGACAACCCGAAACGGGGCACAGACCGCGGCCGGAGGTCCCCAGAATCCGTGCCGCGCAACGCCGGGCTCTGCCGTGCCGTCTGTCGGCACGGGACTTCGCCCCCCGGCCGGTCATTGTCTCAGATCTCAACCTTCAGCACCGGCTTCACGATGAGGGCCGCCATGGTCGCCAGAATCAGCGTCGCCCAGATCCAGTGCATCCGGACCGGGCCCAGCGCGACCAGAGCGGGAGGGTAGGCCACCTCGATGCGTTGCACCGTGGCGTCGGCGGGCAGGGGCGCCTCGCCGCTGCCGAACAGCGTCTCCGCCACGCCCGAGCGCACGCGGTGGGGGGAGAGCCGCACGGCGCGTCCGTGCATCCCGGCGACCACTGACTTCTCGATGCGTCGGCCCCGGAGATCGAGAGTCAGTATGTGCTCCCCCGGCCGGTCGGCGCGGACGCGCCAGCAGATCTCGCCCCTCGTGCGGATGCGCAGCGCAGGGGTCTCCACGTCTACGGCATTGCCCGACAGCTCAGCCTGCAGCAGCTCGTCGCGCCCCTCGCCCGTCACCTGCACCGTCACCAGCGCGCTCTCGCCCACGCGGATGGGCTGCCAGCCGCAGTAGAGCTCGAGCTGGGCGAAGATGGCGACCATGGGGATGATGACCACCGCCAGCGGCCGGAGGCCGGCCACCATGTACCGCACCGCCCCGCGCACCAGCCGCCACTCCTCGGCGAACATCACGCGGGTGTCGTGGCGGAAGAGCACGATGCCCAGCAAGGCCGCCTGGATGGCGTGCTTGGCGCGTCGCAGCGCCCGCCGATCGGCGGTGTACTTGAAGGCCACTATCACCGCCACGCCGGTGAGCGCGGAGACCAG